>CADBNG010000190.1 GCA_902795985.1 uncultured Lachnospiraceae bacterium | reverse complement strand
TGCGAGAATTATGAAGCGCTGATGGAAGAGATCGGTTTTTCCCGGCTGGTTCATAATGAAGCCTATGACGTGAAGCCGACGGAGGATTCGGTCGGTGTGGCCATCGGCAGCCGGATGATCTTTTCAAACCGGCATTTCTATACCATTTTAGCTGTCGGAATCCGTGGAGCCTCCTATGAGGCGGAGTGGGCCAATAACGTCCGTGTCGGAACCGAAGGAGAATCCAAGGGCTTTTCCGCGGCAAAAGAGCAGGTTCTGGAATTCATCCGGGAATATGAGAAGAAATACGGCCTGAAAGATCATGTGAAAATCTGGCTTGCCGGTTATTCCAGGGCCGGAGCCCTTTCCAATATGGCCGCTGCGGAGATCGGGGAGAATCCGGAACTGTACGGAACGACCCTTAAGGATATTTACTGCTATACGTTTGAAGCGCCCCAGGGAGTCCTTCATGACGAAACCGGCCATGAACCCTATATTCACAATACCGTCTCCCCCGCGGACGTTGTTCCCATGATTCCGTTGTCCATCTGGGGGTTCGACCGCGCCGGCTATGAGCAGCCGGACCGTCTGAAAAACTATACCCGGGATGATCTGCTCCTGCCGGTGCCCGGCGATGACGGCTATGAAGAGCGCAAAACGGTGATGCTGGAAAGACTTGCGGAGATTGATCCGTCGATCGAGTATATTCTGGATGATTTTACCGCCTATCGGTACACGGATCCGGCCAGCGCGTTCGAACAGGTGCAGTTCAAAGAGCCGGAGAAGATCAGCCAGGGGGAATTTGTCGGGGAACTGACGGAATGGGTCAACAGCAATCTGCCGGATTCGGACAGGGCCAGCTACGCGGAGCATTACCAGGAAGCCTTTTCCACCGTTGCCCGGATTATCCTTGGCAGCACATACGCCCAGGCCGATGAGATGATCGAAGCCTGCGGGGATATGGTAAAGGACTGGCAGTTCTACGTCGCCATTTCCGCGATTGCCGTCACGATTTCCTTAAATAATACCCTTCCTTCCGAACTGCGTAATGATGAGACCTATCACGCCGCGCTGCAGGCATCCGGCGAGGTGCTGGCTTCCAGTTTTATCGAGCAGATGCGAAAGAAAAAAATCGGTCTGACCGAACAGGAATATGAGAACCTTTCCAATGCGGTCGGTCCTCTGCTCCTTTTCATGGATCAGCTGATAGAGGATGACATCACCCGTTATCAGGGCTATCATATCCTGACCCTTGTATTGAACATGGACCAGATCATACAGGCCCATTATCCCGAAATAAACCTGGCCTGGGTTGAGTCTCTTGACAGTTATTATACGGAAGGCATCCCCGGACAGGAGTGAACGGAGAGCGGCTTTTTGTTCGGGGACTGGTTTTAACCGGTCCCCTTTCCTTTGAAAATCCCGGTTGACAGTCCCGGGGGAAAGTGGTAACATTGCCGTAATTGAAAAAGAAAGGCGTTGACGAAGACGGCCGAAGGAAATGCGTTTGAGAGATACGGTGGTTGGTGTGAACCGGAAGCAGGAACTTCAAGTGCCCATCACTTCTGAGCCGGAAGCAAGAAAGCGAAAGCAAGTAGATGCTTCCCGTGAGCCTGCGTTAATGGACAGGACTTGATGGAGTTCGATGAGTGGCGGCGCAGGCCGCAAATTGAGTGGTACCGCGGGTTTATTATGGCTCGTCTCAATGTAGTTGAGACGGGCTTTTTCTATATGTACAGACTCAGCTTCCTCACCGGACAGAAACAGGAAAACAGGAGGAAAAATCATGGAAACCACCAACACTGCCGGAAAACTCTTGGAAATCGCGGAACGTATCCGCAACATGAGAGAGATCATCGGTTACAGCACCGCCCGTATGGCGGAAATGACGGAGGTCAGTGAAGAGCAGTACCTGGAGTATGAGAAAGGAAAGACGGATCTGCCGTTTACGTTTCTGCATAAGTGCAGCATCGTTTTCGGCGTGGACCTGAATGCCCTTCTGGAAGGCCATACGGCAAAGCTTTCCGGTTACACGGTTACCCGGAAGGGAAGAGGGCCGGTGACGGCAAAGGAAGAAGGCATCACCATCCAGAACATGGCCGCCATGTTCCGCAACCGTCTTGCGACACCGTACTGGGTTACTTATCAGTATGATGAAAAACTGCAGGATCAGCCGATCCATACGACAACCCATGCAGGACAGGAATTTGACCTGGTCATCAGCGGTTCGATGCGGGTTCGTGTCGGGGAGCATGAGGAAGTACTGGAGGAAGGCGACAGCATTTTCTACAAGAGTTCCACCCCCCACGGCATGATCGCGATCAATGGCAGGGACTGCGTGTTCCTTTCCATGATCATGGCCAGTTCGGTACAGGAACAGCATACGGGAGCCGAAGCCCAGGCCGGACATATCAAGTCTTACCCGCTCATCAGCGACAAGTTCGTTCAGACGGAAGAAAATGAGCGCGGGGAGCTTCAGCATATTCATTTTACCAATACCGAGCACTTCAATTTTGCTTTCGATATCGTGGACGAGATCGCCAAAGCCTATCCGGACAAGTTGGCCATGCTGCATATTTCCGATGATATGACCGAGCGCCGGTTTACCTTCCGGGATATGATGGATGCTTCCGCGCGGACGGCGAATTACCTGACGGATCTGGGCATCCGAAAAGGCGATAAGGTCATGATCGTCCTGAAACGGCATTATCAGTTCTGGTTCTGCATCCTTGCGCTGCATAAGATCGGCGCGGTTGCGATCCCGGCTACAAACCAGCTGCTGGAGCATGACTTCACTTACCGCTACCAGGCAGGAGAAGTAAAAGCCATCCTCTGCACGGCGGACGGCGATACCGCTCACCAGGCAGATCTGGCCGAAGAAGTGACCGGAAAAGAACTGATCAAGGTGATCGTCAACGGAAAACGGGAAGGCTGGCATCCGTATGATGAAGAATTCCCCCGCTACAGCAATATCTACGAGCGGACCGCGGAGACACCGGGCGGAGATGATCCGATGCTGATGTTCTTCACTTCCGGGACCACCGGATATCCGAAAATCGCCGCTCACAGCTACAAATACGCGCTGGGACATTATGTTACGGCAAAATACTGGCACTGGGTGGACCGGGAAGGCCTGCACTTCACCATCTCCGAAACGGGATGGGGAAAAGCCCTCTGGGGAAAACTGTACGGACAGTGGCTCTGCGAAGGCGCCGTCTTCACCTATGACTTTACCCGTTTCGACGCGGAGAAGATCCTGCCGATGTTCGCGAAATACAACATCACCACCTTCTGCGCGCCGCCGACAATGTACCGGATGCTGATCAAAAAGGATATCTCCCAGTATGACCTTTCGTCCATCAAGCATGCCACTACAGCCGGTGAGGCGCTGAACCCGGAGGTGTTCTACCAGTTCGAGAGGATCACCGGCCTGAAGATCGCCGAAGGCTTCGGCCAGACGGAGATGACCCTGGGCCTGGGCAACCTGCTGGGCGATCTGATCAAACCGGGTTCCATGGGCAAACCCGTGCCGGATTACGGCATTGACCTGGTGGACGAGAACGGAAACACCGTTCCGGACGGCGAAAACGGTGAGGTCGTGATCCATGCCACGGAAGAGAACCGCCGCTGCGGACTGTTCCTGGGTTACTACAAGGACGAGGAAAAGACAAAAGAAAGCTGGCATGACGGCCTTTATCACACCGGTGATCTTGCGTGGAGAGACGAAGACGGTTATTATTGGTATGTCGGACGGGCGGACGACGTGATCAAATCCTCGGGCTACCGGATCGGACCTGCGGAAATCGAGAATGTGATCATGGAGCTGCCGTACGTTCTGGAATGCGGCGTGTCAGCCGAACCGGATGAGGTCCGGGGCCAGGTTGTCAAGGCCAGCATCGTGCTGGTGGACGGCAAGGAAGGTACGGAGGAACTCAAGAAAGAGGTTCAGAACTACGTGAAAGAGCACACCGCTCCCTATAAATATCCGAGGATCGTGGTGTTCCGGGACGAGCTTCCCAAGACGATC
Organism: uncultured Lachnospiraceae bacterium; assembly: GCA_902795985.1. The sequence goes on along the minus strand of CADBNG010000190.1, from coordinate 1,608 downwards.
AGCGGCAAAATCATGCGCAATAAGCTGTAAAACCGGAGAAGAGAATGGGTCTTGTTTTTCTGATCGCGGCGGGACCGGCGATCCTGATGTTTCTGTATGTCTACAAAAAAGATACGATCGAGAAGGAGCCGTCGGGCCTCCTGTGGAAGCTGGTGCTCGGCGGAGCCGTCTCCGTCCTTCTCGCCATTGTTCTGGAACTGATCGGCGGGGCAATCCTGGACAGCATATCGGGCCTTAAGCCGGCCTCCTATATTCTTCTGGAAATGTTTGCCGTCGTGGCGGTTGCGGAGGAAGTGTCCAAGTTCCTCGCGCTGAAGCTGATCAGCTGGAAGCATCCGGCTTTTGACTACATGTTCGACGGCATGCTGTATGCCATCTGTGTCGCCATCGGGTTTTCCGTACTGGAAGATATCATGTATATTTTCGAAAGCGGCCTGGCAACCGGCCTGGTCCGGGCAATCACTTTTATACCGGGGCATTTCGGCTTTGCGGTCTTTTCCGGACTGCTGTATTCCAGGGCCCGGGAGCTGGCAAACCGGGGAGAACGTTCCAAATCCACGGGCGTCCTGGTGCTGTCGGTGGTTCTGGCGTCGGTCCTTCACGGCTTCTACGACAGCTGCCTGAGCTTCGGAAGCACGATGTTCCTGCTTCTGTTCCTGCTGTTTATCGTTGCCATGTATGTCGCGGTATTTGTGATGATCCGGAAAGCGTCGGCGACGGACCACCGGATCCGTTAAGGAGAGACAATGAAAAAAGAACGGGATGAATACCTTCAGATTATCCGTTCCCTTGGAGGGGATCCCGAAGGGAAAGCCAGGGCAAAAGACTATATCGATCACTCCGACGGCCACTGCTACGGCATTATGGCGCCGATCTCCTTTGTTCCGGCTTTTTATACGGCGGAAGAACTGGACTTTTTCAAAACGGTCTGTACCAGGACCCATGATATCCTGTGCAAGCTGATCGCCCATTATATCGAATGTCCGGAATACCGGAAGCTTTTCTGCTTTCCGCCGGAGGTGGAGCGGCTGATCCTTCTTCCCTGCGGATATGAGGAGCTGCTTCCGATGGCCCGGTTTGATTTCTTCCTGGACGAAGCGGACCGGAGCTTTAAGTTCTGTGAATTCAATACCGACGGTACCGCAGCCATGTCCCGGACGGACCTGGGCTGTGAAGCGGTGATGCGTTCCGAAAGCTATAAAATCTTCGCGGAGCGGCATAAAGTTTCCCGGTTTGAGCTGTACGAGACCTGGGTCGACGAAATGATGAAGACTTATCATTCCGATAAAAATGCCGTGGAGAATCCCACTGTTCTGATTACCGATTTTGAAGAAGCGGTGACAAAGAGCGATATTCCCCGTTTCCTTGCGGCCTTTGAAAAGAAGGGCATTCCCGCCCGCTTTGTGGACATCCGCAGGCTGAAATTTGACGGAAAGCATCTGGTGGATCCTTCCGACGGATGCGTTTTCCACGCGGTCTACCGCCGGCTTGTGACCAGCGATATAGCCGCGCATCCGGAAGAGTGCCGGGCGCTGACCGATGCGGCCGCGGCGGAGGCGGTCTGCCTGATCGGCCATTTCCGTACAACGGTTGTGCATTCCAAGATGA
>CADBNG010000189.1 GCA_902795985.1 uncultured Lachnospiraceae bacterium | reverse complement strand
TGGCCCCGCATTGGAGGCCGAAAGGGACGGAGCAGGGTGCGAAGGGGACTGTCCCCTTCGCGTCAAAAAGGATCCGGCAGCGGGAGGTCCCGCTGCCGGATCCTTTTTGTGGCTATTTCCGGGCTGCGAAATTCCGGTGGAGCAGCTCGTGCTCTCTCCCGGAAAGCCAGCTGCCGTACAGCGCCGCAACCTGCGTGTTGTCCTGGCTGGCAGGGGTATCGCTGGAAAGGTCGATGGTGTAAAGGGTACTGCTCCGGACTACCCGGTTCCGCAGCGCGTTCAGCGCATCCACCGGCTGGCCGCCGCCCATCACGCAGCCTCCCGGACAGGCCATCACTTCGATCAGGTCATAATGGGCTTTGCCCGATGCCGCTTCGTCGAGGATTTTCCGGGCATTCTCCAAACCGGAAACCACCGCGATATTCACGCTGCCGCCGGCGTAATCCACCCGGGCTCTTTTGATGCCGGCCCTTCCCCGGACGCCGCTCTCCTCGATCCAGGTAAAATCGGTGAAGCCAAGCTTCGGAGAAAGATACCGGAGGACCGCTTCCGTCACGCCGCCGGTCGCCCCGAAGATCGTGCCGCCGCCGGAGCCCATGGAGAAGGGTACGTCGGCTTCCGCCCGCGGGCAGTTTTCATGATCCAGGCCGGCCAGACGGAACATTTCGGCCAGTTCTGTTGTCGTCAGCGAGAAGTCAATATCCTGCACGCCGCCGGTCGTGGATTCCGGACGCAGAATCTCCGCTTTCTTGGCCGTACAGGGCATAATCGAAACGGAAACCACTTTCTTTCCGGCACAATTCTCCGGCCGTTCATACCACCTGCGCAGGACCGCTCCGAGCATCTGCTGGGGCGAGCGGCAGGTGGAAATATTATCGGCGAATTCCGGCCGGTTGTCTTCGCAGTACTTCACCCAGGCCGGGCAGCAGCTGGTCAGAAGCGGCAGCTTCCCGCCGTTTGTCAGCCGTTCCAGGAATTCATTTCCTTCTTCAATGACCGTCAGGTCCGCGGAGAACACCGTATCGATAACCCGGTCAAACCCGATCTTCTTCAGGCCGCCCACCACATAGGCCATGGCATTTTCCGGTTGGAAGCCCAGCGTCCCGATCAGGCCGACCCGGACGGACGGCGCGATCTGCGCGACCACCATTGTTTCCGGATCGCGAATCGCGTCCATCACCCTTTCAATATCGGATTTCACATGCAATGCCTGTACGTAACAGGAAGCCCGGCACTGGCCGCATCCTACGCAGCCGGAAGCCAGCATATCACCGGCCTGTACCGGCATAATGGCCGTCTGGTTCCCTGTCGTATCCACTTTGAGAACACCCAGGCCCTGCACTTCCTTACAGGTCCGCACGCACTCTCCGCAGACCACGCATTTGCTTCGGTCGATTTCCACGCTGGGAGAGGTGAATCCCGGGAGCGGTTCACATCCTTCAAAATTCCGATGAAGGAGGTGATGCTCCTGCCCCTGCAGCCAGCTGCCGTAAAGGGCGGATACCTGCGTATTATCCTGGCTGGCAAAAACAATACTGCTGCTGTCAATATTATAAAGCGTTGTGCTTCTTGAATCTCTGTTCCGGTAAATCTCATAGGCATCCGCCGGCTGACCGCCGCCCATCACGCAGCCTCCCGGACAGGCCATGACTTCGATCAGGTCATAGGAAGCCGTTCCGTTCTGTACCGCTTCCATCACTTTCCGGGCATTCGCCAGGCCGCTGACCACGGCAATCCGCACAACTCCGCCGGACCAGGTGACTTCCGCACTCTTGATGCCTTCCGGCCCTCTCACGCCGCTGGTTTCAATCCATTTGAAATCCGTAAAGCCCAGCGTCGGGGAAAGATACCGAAGGACCGCTTCCGTCACGCCGCCTGTTGCTCCGAAGATGGTTCCGCCGCCGGAACCCATGGAAAACGGCACGTCCGCCACACCCACCGGGCAGTTGCTCCGGTTAATTCCGGCTTCTTCGAACATCTGCGCCAGCTCCGTCGTCGTCAGCGACAGGTCCACATCCTGCCGTCCGTCCGTCTTCGATTCCGGACGCAGGATTTCGGCCTTCTTCGCTGTACAGGGCATGATGGAAATGGAAAAGACCCGTTTCCCTTTGCTGTTCTCCGGCCGTTCATACCACTTGCGCAGGACCGCTCCGAGCATCTGCTGGGGCGAACGGCAGGTGGAAATATTCCCCGCGTAATCCGGGAACTGCTCCTCGCAGAACTTCACCCAGGCCGGGCAGCAGCTGGTCAGAAGCGGCAGCTTCCCGCCCTTTGTCAGCCGTTCCAGGAACTCGTTTCCTTCTTCGATAACCGTCAGGTCCGCGGAAAACACGGTATCCACCACATGGTCGATTCCCAGCTTCTTCAGGCCTCCGACGATCCGCGCCATGGCGTTTTCATCCTTTGTAAATCCAAGCTGCCCGGACAGTCCGACACGGACGGACGGCGCAATCTGGGCAACCACCATCGTATCGGGATCGCCGATCGCTTCTTTCAGCATTTCAATGCCGGATTTAATGTGCATGGCCTGGGTCGGGCAGGCCGCGCGGCACTGGCCGCAGCCCACGCATCCGGCCGAATACATGGTATTGCCCTTTGTCGGGATTACCGCTGTCTGTCCGTCGATCGTCGCGATCTGCAGTACGCCGATTCCCTGCACGTCCCGACAGGTCCGCACGCATTCCCCGCAGAGAATGCATTTATTCCGGTCAATCTCCACGCTGGCCGACGTAAACGGTTTAATCGGATCCGCATAATATTTGGAACGGTAGTACCGCTCTTCTATCGTGCAGTTTTCGTTTTTGTAAATATTGCAGAGCAGGCCGCGCAGCTGATAAGAGCCCATATAGGAATCGCATCCGTTGTCGCAGCTGGTCAGCACGTTCGCGTTGGATTCCTTCCAGCCGTGTTCCGGGTCCTCCGCTTCCGGGTACCACCAGCCGAAATCGCAGTTGATCACCCGGGGATCCATGTCCGGGTCCAGCTTTGCCTTCTGAGTGATCCGCCCGTTAAAGGAACGGATCCAGATCCAGTCGCCTTCCTGAATTCCGTGCTTCTGCGCCGTATCCGGATGCATGCGGACCAGCGGGAACGGGTACTGGCGCCGCAGGCTCTCGATCTGCCGGTTATTGGAAATGAAATACTGCTGCCGTCTTCCGCCGGTGGTCAGGATGTAGGGGAACTGACGTTTCAAATCCGGACGGCTGATGGGCGTGACCGGCGGTTCATACCAGTCGGGAAGGGGATCGCCTCCCAGCGATTCAATTTCTTTGGAATAGAATTCAAATTTTCCGGTGGGGGTCGGGAATCCTCCCCGGATTTTATAGTTCTGATAGCGGCGTTTCGGAGTATAGTAGCCGCGTTCTTTCAGCATATCAAAGGTGATGCCGGTCAGTTCCGGAAAACGGGTGCTCATCTCGGCAAGCTGGGAATCCAGCAGATCCTTCTGCGTCTCTGCGCCGTAATCCTTTCCCATCCGCCTGCACAGTTCGATGAAGACTTCCTCATCGCTTTTGCATTCGCCGACCTGCGCCACCTTCTGCTGGCACAAAATGGTATGCTCGGCAAATTCCGGCATGGTAAAAATAGTATCCAGCTCCGGCCAGAGCGCAGCCGGAAGGACAATATCCGCCAGCTCCGCCGTCGGCGTCATGAAAACGTCCATGCAGACAAAGAATTCCAGATCTTTGATGCTGTTATGCACCCTGGTGCTGTCCGGCAGGGAGATGACCGCATTGTTGCCGAAGGAAAGCATGGCGCGGACCTTGTAAGGATAGCCGGTAGTGATCGCGTCCAGAATTTCATGGGGATGGGCGTAGGGCTTTAAGCTCCTGCCCGGGAAATCGTTGATCAGCTTGCTGCCGGGATCGATCGGATCCCGCTTGGTGGGTGTAATATGCTTGCTTTCCACAAAGCCGCCCGGCACGTCGTAGCTGCCCAGCAGCGCCGGAAGGAAATAAATCGCGCGGCAGGTATTGGTGGAGTTGAAGCTCTGGTCGATCGCGCAGCCCCACTCCAGCGTCATGGGGGTTTCCTTCGCCATCATACGGGCCGCCGCGTAAAGCTGGTCCTCCGGAATCCAGGTGATCCGGGAAACCCGCTCCGTCGTGAATGATTTCGCCCGTTCCTTCAGTTTGTCAAAGCCGTACGACCAGTTCTCCACGAAATCATGATCATAGAGGTCTTCTTCGATAATGATATTGATCAGGCCCATAGCCAGGGCCCCGTCCGTTCCCGGACGGATGCGCAGCCAGAGGTCCGCCTTTTCCGCCAGCTCCGTCTTCTGAGGATCGATGACGATGAATTTCGTGCCGTTCTGCGCGCAGCGTCTGGGATGCCACTGCAGCTCCCCGTCCGCGCCGCTGGTCGTGGGGTTCGCTCCCCAGGCCACAATGCACTTCGGATCGGTTTCGCTGTAATAATCCACACAGCCGTAGGTTCCGGAAGTGGAATATCCGGCATTCTTACGCGGGCCAAGGCAGATCAGCGCGCCGGCGGAAGTGATGTTCGGGCTGCCGATGGC
>CADBNG010000188.1 GCA_902795985.1 uncultured Lachnospiraceae bacterium | reverse complement strand
ATCGGTGTCGGCCCCATGTTCATTGCAGGCATTATTCCCGGAATCATCCTGACGATCTGTTATTCCGCAACCGTCATCATTATCTGCACAATCGATCCTCACGCCGGTCCGAAGGGAGAAAAATATCCGCTGAAAGAGAAGCTGAGAGCCCTTGGCGGCGTGCTTCCGGTCCTTTTACTGTTTATTCTTGTTCTGGGCGGAATCCTTTTCGGATGGTGTTCCGCGACAGAAGGCGGCGCTGTCGGCGCGTTCGGCGCGTTTATTTTCCTGGCGATCCGCAGAAAATTCACCCCGAAATATATTATTGCCGCGCTGAAGGAAACCGCGGATACCACGGCCATGATTTTCATGATCATGATCGGTTCGGATATCCTCAGCCAGTTCTTCACGATGACCGGCATTTCCAATTCCCTGAACGCCCTTGCGGCGAACACCGCAAGCCCCTGGGGTGTCCTGATCATCTTCCTGCTGATCTACGGCCTGCTGGGATTAATGATCCTGTCCCTGGCTATGGTCTTCAGCCTTGCCGCCTGCGGCGGCAGCTCGGGAACATCCGCCGCTTCCGCGGCTCCGGCAGCAACCGAAGCTCCGGCGGCAGCCGCTTCATCGGCGCCGGAAACTGCGGCGGCATCTTCGGCAGCACCGGAAGCAGAAGCCCCGGCAGCAACCGAAGCACCGGCAGCGGAAGCACCGGCAGCGGAAGCACCGGCAGCAACGGGGGCACTTCCGTCAAAAGCCGATTTCGCGGCAGGACCGGCATGGTCCATTGATACGGAACCCACGAAAGACAACGGACCCTGGGCCCAGTCCTATGCAGTCATCGCCGCGCTTGCGGAGCAGGCAAAAGCGTACGACAGCGTTGCGCCGCAGTATACCTTCACCCTCGCCTGCCATGACCCGGCAGAATCGGCCCCCGGCGAATTCCTTACCGCATGGGCAGACGCTGTGACGATCATGACGGAAGGCGCGGTCGACTTCAACATCGGCTGGTCCGGCTCCATGTCCGGAACGATGGCTTCCCTGGATGACATGAAGTCCGGAACCATCGATTTCGACTGGACCCTTCCCTGCTACTTCAAAGGCTACATGCCTCTGACCAACGTGATCCAGAACCCGGGCCTTGGAATCAAGAACGGCACGGTCGGATCCTATACCATGTGGGAACTCTACAAGAACAATCCGGCTCTTCAGGATGAGTATGTGGATGACGGCGAGCTGCTCTTTGTCTGGACGAACTGCACAAGCCCGCTTTCCTATAAGGGATCGGAAGAACTGAGCGATATTTCCCAGATCAGCGGCAACATCCGCGCCAACAACGGCCCGGCCCAGATCTTCGTTGAAGAGGTCGGCGCTTCCGTATTCGGATGCCCGATCGGCGATGTTTACAGCAATGTGCAGAACAGCATTATCAACTATCTGGTCACCGACTGGCACGGAATCAAATCCTTCGCGCTTTCGGATGTCGGTGTTCTGAACTATTACCTGGATACCAACGTCGGCTGCTCCGCTTACGTGCTGATGGCGAATTCGGACATCTGGTCCGTTATCGATCCCGACACCCAGCAGAAGATCAAGGACGCTTCCGGAGATTATCTGCTGAACCTCGTGGACATCTGGAGCTTCTGGGAGGCCGCCGGCCGGTACGGCGCCGTTGCGAACGGCGGAACGATCTATGCTCCGTCCGCGGAACTGGATGCCGCTCTTCAGACCGCTTATGAAAACGTGGCCGCGACCTGGATTTCCCAGCAGGATGATGCCGCAGCGGCACAGAGCCTCTATGATCAGGCCAAAGAGCTGGTCGCGAAATACAACGAGGAGTTCAACTGGTAAGGTCGCAGAGCGAAGAATCTGAAAACCCTGACGCACAGGACAGAAAGGGGCGTTTACCGTGGAAAATATCCGCAATAAATTCAGCAAGATCGTTTCAGGTCTGAATTACATCGGCCTGGCAGCCTGCTTCGCGATGGTCTTTGTTGTTTCCTTCGACGTTATCATACGTAAGGTAACCAATGCGTCCATGTCGATCAAAGGCAGCAATGAGTTCGCGGCATACTTCATGATCGTCATTGTCATGCTGGCGATTCCGGCGCTGAGGATCAAAAAAGGCCATGTATGGGTCAGTATGTTCGTGGACAAGTTCCCGCCCCGTTTCCGGAGCCGCTGGATGATTGTCACCCAGGTGATCGAACTGGCTGTGTTCGCGATGTTTACCTATGCCAGCGTGCTGAAACTGCAGAATTTCCTTTCCACGGGGACGACGACCGACGTTCTGAACATGCCGAAGTGGCCGTTTGCCCTGGTAATCCTGATCGGATTTGCCGAAATGACGGTTTTCATGGTCATTGACACCATTCAGGCCGTGATCGACGCGAAGAATTTTGATTCGAAGGATCCGGTGACGGCCGGAAAGGGAGAAGCAGACTGACAGAAGAATGTCCTGTGAATGTCGGAATGCAATGAAAAATACGGGGCCGGGCGGGAAAACCGCCCGGCCTTTTCCGTGGAAGAGACCGAGGAACACCCCGGAAGAAAGAAAATACCCGCCGATTCTCTTTCCGCTACAGAATCAATGCAGAATTTTAGAAAATGTACAGTTGAAGGAAAGAGGAGAAATAGTGTATCATTAAAGAAAATGATGCAAGTCAGAAACCATAATCAGAATTCATAAGAGGGATGGAAAAACTATGGCGAAAATTGCGAGAAAATCATTGATGATCAATGGCGTGCAGCGTTACGTCGTCTTCGACCCGGAGAAGGACACTCTGGTTGAGGTACTGCGCCGTCTGGGGCTGACCGGAACCAAAGTGGGCTGCAACAAGGGTCTGTGCGGCGCCTGCACCGTCATACTGGACAAAAAAGTGGTTCGTTCCTGTGTGACAAAAATGTCCAAAGTACGGGATTTCGCGGAAGTGATCACGATTGAGGGAATCGGCACACCGTGGAACCTGCATCCGCTCCAGGCGGCATGGATCAAGAACGGGGGAGTCCAGTGCGGATTCTGTATCCCGGGCTTTATCATATCCGCTTACGGGCTGCTGCTGGTCAATCCTGCGCCGACCCGGGAAGAGGTCCGCGACTGGTTCGCTAAGAACCACAACGTCTGCCGCTGCACCGGTTACAAGCAGCTGGTCGACAGCGTAATGGAAGCGGCTGCCGTCATGCGCGGGGAGAAGCCCATGGAGGATCTCTACTGGAAACCCGAAGAGGGCGAAGATCTTTACGGCAGCAAAATGCCCCGGCCGACCGCTCTGGCGAAAGTCTGCGGCCTGACGGATTACGGAGATGACATTGCGCAGAAAATGCCCGGACCCATTGCCTATCTGGCACCGGTCATGGCGGGTGTTCCGCACGCGAAGATCAAGAGCATCGACGTTTCCGAGGCAGAGGCAATGCCCGGCGTTATCAAGGTGCTGACGGCGGCGGATGTTCAGGGCTCGAACGATATTTCATTCCCGGCCGTTGTGCCGCGTCAGAAAGGACAGGGAGCGCCGAAGTTCCCGGTCATTGTGGAAGATATCATCAATCGCCGCGGCGATGTCTACGCTGTCGTAGCGGCTACCTCCACGGAAATCGCCCGGGAGGCGGCAAAGAAGGTGAAAGCGGATCTGGAGATCCTTCCTTCCTATATGAGCGCGCTGGAATCCTCCGCGCCGGGAGCGCTCCAGCTGTATCCGAACATTCCGAACCAGTATCTGTTCGCGCCGCTTTATAAGGGCGAGGACACGGAAGAGATCTTCGAAGACGCGCCGATCGTCGTGGAAGGCAGCTGGCATTCCCAGCGGCAGCCCCATATGCCCATCGAGCCGGACGTCTTCCAGGGCTACTGGGACGAGGACGGCATGCTGACGATCATGAGCAAGACCCACGACCTGTACGGCTGCCGTGACGAGCTGGCACCGGCCATCGGCATGGATCCGGAAAAGATCCGTATGATCGACAACCCGGCGGGCGGCTGCTTCGGCTATTCCACGATCTCCAACATCTTCGCGATCGCCGGCGTCGCGGTCATGGCGCTGAATATGCCCTGCTCCATGACGCTGACCTACGAAGAACACATGCATATGACAGGCAAACGTTCCGGAACCTTCTCCAACGGCCGGCTGGCCTGCGATGAAAACGGCAAGATCCAGGCAGTCGAATTCGACGTCCTGCAGGATCACGGCGCGTACGCCGGAACGGCCTCGATCGCGTTCGGCAATCTGATCTCCGTTCCGTTCCAGGGATACAATATCCCCAACGTTAAGGCGCTGGCGCGCGCAGCGGCCTCCAACCATGCGTTCACCTGCGCGTACTGCGGATTCGGCGGACCTCAGATCTACACCATGAGCGAGGCGCTGACGGATATGGCTGCCGAAGCGGCGGGCATTGACGCGTTCGAATTCCGCGAGAAGAACGTGGCGCATCCCGGAGACCTGACCATCAACAGCAGAAAATATAACGATTACACTTATCCGAAGCTTCTGGAGCTCTTAAAGCCCCATTATCTCGAGTTCAAGGCCATCGCCGATGAAGCCAAAAAAGAAGGCCGCCATGTAGGCGTGGGCGTCGGCATGGGCGGATTCAACGTCGGCAAGGGCTTTATCGATCACTGCGAGAACGACCTGGAGCTTTGTGAAGGCGGATACATCAACGTCTACAACACCTGGCAGGATCTCGGACAGGGCGGCGATATCGGTACCCTGGCCCTGACCTTAAAGGCTCTGGAACCGCTTCATATCGATCCGGAGAAGGTCCGTCAGGTCACCATGGATACCAAACTGGCGCCGGATTCCGGTCTGTCCGCGGCCAGCCGTTCCCATTATATGAACGGCCGCGCGATCGTTGACGCGGCAGAAAAGCTGCTGAACGCGATGCGCAAGGAAGACGGAACCTACCGCACCTATGAGGAAATGGTCGCGGAAGGCATCCCGACAAAATACCGCGGACACGCGGACGAAGTCGGCAAGGGTTATGATCCCGCCCAGGATCCGAACACCGGCGAAGGCAACCGCTTCTCGACTTACACCTACGGCGTGGCCTGCGCACTGGTTGAAGTCGATGTAAATACCGGAAAGACGAAAGTCCTGAAGTTCGCCCAGGCCGTGGATATCGGAAAGGTCGGAAACCGGCT
>CADBNG010000187.1 GCA_902795985.1 uncultured Lachnospiraceae bacterium | reverse complement strand
GACGTTCTCCCGGTCAATTCCGGGGATCGGCGGTTTGATCGGACGGGAGCCCAGAGCGGCCAGGATGACGTCCGGGGCGATCTCCTTCGCCACTTCGGGGGTGACTTCCGTATTCAGACGGACTTCGATCTTTCCGTTCTTTTCGATCATATGACGCTGAAGCTCGATATAGCGGTCCAGCTTGTCTTTGAACGGAACCTTTTTCTCGCAGCGGAGCGCTCCGCCCAGGGATTCGGTCTTTTCGCACAGGATGACTTCATGGCCGCGCTCGGAAGCTTCCAGAGCCGCCTGCATGCCGGCCATTCCGCCGCCCACGACCAGGACCTTCTTCAGGACTTTCGGCGGGGCAATGGTGTTCTGCTCGTATTCATGGCCGATTTCCGGATTGATCGCGCAGTTGATAATATCGGAATGCATATGCTTGGAGAAGCAGTACAGACATCTCATGCACTTACGGACCTCGTCGTCCCGTCCGGTCATGAGTTTCACCGGGATATCCGGATCGCAGATCAGGCCTCTGGCCAGCTCCACAACGTCCGCCTGGCCCGTTGCGATGATTTCTTCCAGCTGGTCCGGATCGGAAAGCGCTCCGACTGTCGCGATCGGGGTGTTCTTCACATGTTTTTTGATCTCCGCCGCGTATTTGACGTTGCAGCCGTCCGCCAGGAACATGCTGGGATGGGTAATCGTGAAGACGTCCGCCACTTCATGGGAGCCGGTGGATACATGAATCAGATCCGCATGGCCTTCCAGCTGAAGGGCCTGCTCGATGCCGAATTCGATATTGTAGCCGCCGTCATAGATCTCGTCGCCCACGATACGGATTTCCACCGGGAATTTTCTTCCGCAGTACTGATGGATCCGGTCGATGATCGCGTTGGCCAGGCGGGCACGGTTTTCCACGCTGCCGCCCCAGCGGTCCTTACGGGTGTTTTCGTTGGAAAGGAACTGGGTGATCAGCCATCCGTGGCCGCCGTGGATCGTTACCATATTGAAACCGCAGTTTTTCGCATAAAGAGCGGCCTGGGCGTGCTGTTCGATCACTTCTTCGATCTTGGCTTCGTCCATCATCCGGATCGGAGCGCCGTTCTCGGCAATGCCTTCCACCGGTCCCCAGAGATCATAACCCAGCTCGTTGGAATAAAACGCGCAGTTTCCGGAATCCAGAATCTCGATGGATGCCACCGCTCCGTGGCGGGTGATGGAATGGGCCAGATCCGCCAGACTCTGACGATAGGTCGCATCCCAGAGGTTGATCTGGGAATGACGGGCTCTTCCGGCGATATTGGGGCATCCGTCGCCGACGCAGACCGATGCGGCTCCGCCGATGGCTTTTCTCTCATAATATCCGACGCAGTAGCGCTCCGGCTCAATGGCGACGCCGGTCGGCGAATTGAAGATCCTGTTCTTGAACTGCTGACCGCCGATCATGATCGGGCTGAATAAATGGGAATACTTGTTCATTTTCTTACGGTGCAGTCTGAAGCTGCACTCCCTCCTCTCTTCTTGCTCTGATCCCGGTTATTGTTACAAATTGATCTCCGTACGGGAGATGACATCGTTCTGGCTGCCCTCCGTCAGTTCGACGAAATAGGCGGAAAAGCCGGCGACACGGACTACCAGATCCTGATACTCTTCCGGTGTCTCCTTGGCTTTTTTCAGTGTATCGGTGCTGATGACGTTCAGCTGCAGCTCCATGCCGCCCCGGAGGAAATAGGTCTGCATCAGGGCGGTAACCTTTTTGATTCCCAGTTCGTTGGCAAACGCCGTGGGATGAAGCTTTAAGTTCATCAGGGTGCCGTCCGGGTACTTTTCCTGATCCAGGTTGCGCAGGATCGATTCCATTACGGCCGTCGGGCCGTTCCTGTCGATGCCCTGCATCGGGGAAATACCGTCGGAAAGCGGCTGTTTGGCATACCGGCCGTCCGGAGTTGCCGCGGTGGACAGGCCGTAAAGCACGTTGAACGCCACCGGGAAAAGACCGGCATAGTATTTTCCTCCCCGGGGATCGGTTCCCTGGGAAACGAAGTCCGCAAAGTTTTCGCTGACCCAGCGCAGCAGGCTGTCGGAGTACTGGTTGGCATTGCCGTAGCGCGGAACCCGGTTCATGATCATATCATGCAGTTCTTCATAGCCTTCCCAGTTCGCCATCAGCGCATCGTACAGTTCCCGGCCGGTACAGATCTTCTTGTCAAATACCAGATATTTGGTAATGGCCAGGGAATCCACCAGGTTGCCGATGGCGATTCCCGGGAAACCGGTGGAATTGTTAAGGCAGCCGCCGTCCATGACGTCTTTTCCGGACTCCATGCAGCCGTCCATCGTGGCGGAAACCAGCGGAAGGGGCAGCTCTCTGGCGGTAATGACCTGCTGGAGGTTGTTCAGGGAAATCTGCCAGTCCACAAAATATTTCATCTGCTTGCGGACCGCTTCCAGAAGCTCATCAAAGCTCTCCATGTCATACAGGTAACCGGTGGGAATGCCGACGCTCTTTCCGGCGTTCTCCCCGGCATAGGGCATCGGGTTGATTCCGTTGTTGATGGCAAGAAGATAGCAGTTCGCCATATTCCAGTAGCCTTCCAGGCCGGTGCCGCCGCACATGCACCAGTGGTTTCCGGTGCCGGAGGGTTCCACGCAGCCGATCAGGCAGTAGCCTCTTGCGCTCTTTAAATCCATTCCTCGTTTCCGAAGAGCCGGAATGATGACTTCATCGTTTTCGAAAGTCGGTACGCCGCCGGCGCGCATGGTGGTGGCCAGGGCTGCCTCCCAGAGCTCCGGCGGAGTGTTTTTATGGATCCGCAAGGCCTGGGGCGGATCATGAAGGACCAGCCGGGCCGCGGACTGCAGCATCATATAGGTGACCGGGTTCGTGGCGTCGTTTCCGTACTCGTCCACGCCCCCGAGGGTCATCAGCATGCCGCTGGTATAACCGCTGGCCGTACCTCCGCCCATTTTGTTCATTTCCGCGCACTTCAGGTAGAACAGATCCAGCAGTTCCTGCGCCCGCTCCGGAGTAATGGCGCCGTTTGCGATATCTCTTTCATAATACTCGCCCAGATACTGGTCGATCCGGCCGAAGCTGATGCCGTGCTGCTGTCCGTCCAGGCACATGCCGATATGATAGATAAAAATACACTGAACGGCATCGTGATAGGTCCGGCAGGGCTCGGTGGAAATATGGTGCAGACATTCCGCCATGGAAAGAAGCTCGGCTTTCCGCTCCGGGTTCGTCTCCGTCTCCGCCATTTCGGCGCATTTGTCACTGTACCGCTGCGTCAGGATCATCATGCCTTCCATAACGATCGCCACGGAACGGTAGAAAGAATACTTCTGCGCCTCTTCCCCGAACATGTGTCCTTCCAGCGCCGCCATGTTTTCCTTCGCTTCTTCATAGATCGAACGGAAGCCCCGATGGATCAGCTTCTGATAGTTCGCGCAGAAATGGCCGATCGGCGCCGCGCACAGATTATAGGTCTTAAAAGTGGTCACGCCGTTTCCGGCCGCCTCCAGATACCCTTCCGGCAGATACTCCCCGAGACGGGCGCTGCAGTTCTCCTCCTCCCAGAAATCCACCGTGCTGAGGACGTAGGCCACGTCGTCGGGATCCAGGATATAATAATCGGTTTTCCGGTTCTGGAGCGCGCCGCTTTCCCAGTCCCTGCGGAACCATTCCAGGCCTCCGAACTCGGGATTCAGGGAAGACGCCCGGTAGGAAGTGACCTGCGTTCCGACAATCACCTCATCCTCAAAGATGGTGATGGGGATCTGCTCGCAGATGGTTTTGAACAGACGGGCCCTTTTCAGCGGGCCGGTCAGCTTCCGGTTGTTCTGATAAAATTCCGTCGCGATCTTCAGTCTCGCAATGCACAGATGCGGGACAGTGGATCGATACTTTGCCCGGAT
Organism: uncultured Lachnospiraceae bacterium; assembly: GCA_902795985.1. The sequence goes on along the minus strand of CADBNG010000187.1, from coordinate 2,718 downwards.
CTTCGAGACCCGGTCGGAAATCGGTACCAGTTCGAACATTTTTCACTCTCCTGTCTTTTTTGCTTTAACACCGCCGGCGGCAGGGGCTGCCGGTCAGTCTCTCCGGGTAATCATTTCCGTGGCAAGGGCTCCGAGGACCCGGATCCCTTCCATTTTATCCGCATCCGCCGCGATGGCGGAACAGTTGATAATAATACCGTTGCCTTCCGCAAAGTAGTCGTTGTCACAGCTGATCCCGACTCCGTTGTTGTATGCCACGCCCCGCAGGCGGTTGTTCCGGACCTGCTCCGGAAGGATCACGCGCAGGTTGTATCCGCCTTTCGGATCGGAAACCAGGGTTCCGGCCGGAAAGGTCTCAAAAACGATCCGGCGCACGTCATTCACCGTGCTCTGCAGCAGATGCCGGGTCATTTCGATATCGTTCCGGTACCGGCTGGATGCCGCATAGGCCGCCAGGGCTTCCTGTACAAAAGGATACGGCGACGGAGATTCATTGTTTCTCATCATGCGGAAAATGCGAAGATATCTTCCGGGACAGACCCAGTGGATGTTCAGTTCGTTCATGACCGCCGCGGTGAAGGAGGAAATATAGATCGTCTGCTCCGGGATCAGTTCCTTGAGCAGATGGGGCCGCCGTTCTCCGAAATACAGCGCTCCTTCCGAATCGTCCTCCACTATCACGATATCCTGCTGTTCGCAGATCTTCGCGAGTGTTTCCTTGCATTCATTATCGATATAACAGCCATTCGGATTCATCAGTCCGCCGGTGATCAGAAGGCACCGGATGCTCCGGTCCTGCCGCAGCATATGCTCAAAGGCATCGGAATCAACGGAATGCGCGCCGGGGGCGTTATGGACAAAGGAATAATTCAGGCCCAGGCTCCGGCAGGCATAGACATGCGCCGGGGAACAGGGCGTCGTCAGAACCACGGTATCCCCGCTTCGGGTACACGATTTCAGCGCCAGGCGGATCGACTCCTCGATCCCTCCTCCCGTAATGCAGATCTCTTCCTTTTCAATCGCGCACATGTTCTGCAGCATCTGATGCGAAACAGCGGCGCAGAGGGAACTGCTGTCGTATCCCCGCGGGTCTGTGTTCAGCAGGTTCGGGTCGTTCCGGAGCACCCGGACAATCATCTTCTGGCACCGGTCCGCCGGAACAATGCCCGACTCCATCTGGGACCGGGCAAAATCCAGCCGGAGATTTCTCGGCTGCCGGACATAAGGATTCGGCGTTTCCTTCCTGCGGGAGGTCAGGATCGCGCTCCGCTCCTTTGTGCCGTTTTTTATGACCTCCGCGGGAGCATTTCCTGCCGCGACGGTAAAGCGGCTCTTCGGATGACTTTCAATCAATCCGTGAGCCTCCAGGTTCTTATACGCTTCAATAACGGGAGTAGGACTCATGCTGTAAAGCCGGGACATCTTCCGGATTGACGGAACGGTTTCGCCGGGCTTCAAGATGCCTTTCGCTATCATTTCAGTCACTACATTTTCGATCAGCTCGTGCTTATGAATCGTTCTCGCCTCGCCTTCTCCCGCCGGGTGCCCGGACTTTCGTTTTTCCGCTTATCTGTTCATTTTCAGAAGGGCACAATACCGTATTCTGTATATTAGTATATCATCAGGTGATTTCAAAATATAATAATGTTTTATTTTGCTTGTTATAAATTTTATTAATAAGGACCGAAAACTCCCGGAAACACAGCAGAAGACAGCATCAGAGCCCCTTCCGGAGCCATCATCGCCCGCAAAAAAAGACAGCAGGGACCGCCCCGCTGTCACTCTCCCCCACAAAAAGAGAACAGCGGGATATGCCACGCTGTCCTCTTTTGAAACACCGGTTCTTCAGCGCTATTGCATCAGCAATGTGAGCTGCGGGAATATGCAGATCAGAAGGTCGAATACAAACGCCATCAGAATGAAGGGAATAACGCCCTTGAAAACCTTGGTAACCGGCATGCCGCAGACATCCGAAAGGATGAAGCAGCTCAGGCCGATCGGCGGGGTGATCTCGCCCAGTTCCATCATGGCAACGACGAATACGCCGAACCAGATCGGATGGAAGCCCAGGTCCACAATGATCGGATACAGGAACGGGACTGTCAGCATGATGCCGGCCATGATATCGAACGCGGCACCGATGATGAAGTACAGGATCCAGATACCGAACAGGATGACATAGCGGGAAACATCCAGACTGATGATGTAGTCGGTCAGAGCGGTAGCAAGTCCGGTAACGGTGATGAAACGAAGGAAGACCTTCGCGCCGATCAGCAGGATCATAACCGTCGCCGTCATCCGCGCGCCGTCGACCAGAGAGGTGTAAAGCGTACGGAGCTTCAGCTGTTTGGTTGCCGCGGCAATGATAAGCGAACCGATCGCGCCGATCGCGCCGGCTTCGGTCGCGGTGCAGATACCGCCGTAGATTCCGCCGAGCATGAGGATGATCAGAAGAAGGACCGCCCAGACGCCCTTTAAGGAATCCCATCTTTCATGCCAGCTGCTCTTCTCACCTCTCGGCGCAAGGGCCGGCTTGAAGATGGCTGCGCCGACAAAAACAAGGGAATACAATACGACAAGCATCAGGCCCGGAATGATACCGGCCATGAACAGCTTACCGATCGACTGCTCGGTCAGCATGCCGTAAACAATGAATCCGACGGACGGAGGGATCATGATTCCGATACCGCCGCCGGCGCCGATGCCGCCGACCGCAAG
>CADBNG010000186.1 GCA_902795985.1 uncultured Lachnospiraceae bacterium | reverse complement strand
GCGATCAGCAGAAAACTGGTAATCTTTTTTTTCATAAATCAGTTCCTCTTGGTGACTCCCGTAAGTTAAAGATCTTACCGGTGTTCCCGGTAGGTACGGAAATGTTTTCAGAGCAGTTCTTCCAGCACTTTCATCATTGCCGGAAAATCGTAAGGTTTTGCGAGATGGCCGTTCATTCCGGCTTCCAGCGCCTTCTGGCGGTCTTCCGCAAAGGCATTCGCGGTCACGGCTATGATCGGCAAACCGGATTGTACCGGATCCGGAAGACCGCGGATTTCTTTCGCCGCCGTATAACCGTCCATTACCGGCATCTGGATATCCATCAGAATTCCCTGATAGTATCCGGGAGCGGAATCCCGGACTTTTTCCAGCGCCTCCTTCCCGTTTGACGCGCTCTCTACCGCAAAGCCGGCCTGATTCAGCATGACCGTCGCGATTTCCCGGTTCACTTCACTGTCTTCCGCAAGCAGAAGACGCATTCCGTTGAACGATGTTTTCTTCTTTCCCTCTTCCGCGCATTTTTCTTCCGCGGTTCCGAGCGGGAAGGAAACCGTCACGGTAAATACCGATCCTTCTCCCTGAACGGAATCCACGACGATCCGTCCGCCCATCTGGTCGATAATGCTTTTACAGATGGACATTCCCAGTCCGGTTCCCTGGGTGCGGCTGACTGTCGACGTTCTTTCCCTCTCAAACGGAGTAAAAATATGTTCCAGGAATTCAGGGCTCATCCCGATACCGGTATCCCGGACACAGACCTCATACTCCGCCGAATCCCCGCCGGAAGACTTCTGGCAAAGTGTCAGGGACACTTCGCCTCCCGGCTCCGTGAATTTGCAGGCGTTGCTCAGCATGTTCAGCACCACCCGGATGAACCGGTTCCTGTCGCACAGGACCCAGCGGTTCGTCACTTCGCAGGAAACCGTAAAACGGATCTTTTTTTCTTCCATCTGGGTCCGGATCATGTCCCCGGCGTGCAGGACGGCTTCCTCCAGATCGGTATTCACCGGCTCCAGATCCAGCTTGCCGCTTTCGATACGGCTCATTTCCAGCACTTCGTTCACCAGGGTCAGCATCTGGTCGCCGGCCTTCTCAATCTTGCCGATATATTCCTGCTGTTCGTCCGGAGGAGCGTTTTTGGCCAGTGTGGTGTAGCCGAGAATCGCGTTCAGCGGCGTGCGGATATCATGGGACATATTGGAAAGGAAGAACGTTTTTGCTTCGCTGGCTTCTTCCGCCGCGACCGCCCGTGCCTCCAGCCGTTCGTTTTCCCGGATTCTTTTCGCGATGCGTTCAATCAGGATCAGCATGATCGCCACGAAAACACTTCCGCCAAAGAGTATCGCCGAAATAATCAGGTCGGACCGTTCAAAGACTGCAACGAGAATGTAGCCGATCAGAAAAAGGATCAGCAGCAGGATGGGAATCCGTATAATCCGTTCTTCCGTCTCCCAGTTCCCGTGGTTGCGCAGCCGCCGGGCGAACATGATATACCGCCAGACGTTGAAAATCATGATGATGATCCCGCAATAGATCATAATCGTCGATATCATATTGTTATCCTTTTATGCTGCTCATTTTGCTGTTGACTGCTGCCCGGAAAGCACTGCGATTCTTCAATCCGGCGTCCGGAACAGTTCTGCTCTTTTGCGGTCAAAATATGAAATATGATGCATATCACCGGAACACTCCCTCGGCAGAGGTCCCTCCAGATCGCAGAACGCGATCTTATCACAGGTATCAAAAACGGACAGGATTCTCTTCCCTTTCGGATCCCATACCGCCATTCCGCCTCCGCGGCGTTCTTCCGATCCTTCGCCGGCCGGAATGATCAGATTGCAGGCCGCCACATAGGCGCCGTTATCCGATGCCCGCGCAGGCAGGTGTACGATCCAGTTCTCTTCACAGCGTTTTCCCGTCATCGGGCTGGCGTACGGCACCAGAAGCAGTTCCGCTCCTTTTTCTCTCTCCGCAGCCGATATCTCGGGAATGTGGGATTCCCAGCAGAGCTGGATTCCGGCACGGACCGGATGCTGCGCCACGGGAAACCGGCTGCCTTCCGAAAAGACTTTCTTTTCTTTTGTTCCAAGATGAGTCTTCCGGTACCGGATTATTTCATCTCCGGATACGAGCTCCTGTGTAATGTATAAACAGTCACCTTCCCTTTCCACGTAACCGAAACAGACCGCGACCGAACACTTTCCTGCTGCCTTTCGGATCCCGCGGATCAGGGGATCCTCCGGGATTATTCCCTGCACCGGACCGCCGCCGGAAGGATAACCGCACAGAGAGCATTCCGGAAGCAGCAGAAGCTCCGCCCCGCCTTCCTTCGCCTGATGAATATAATGCAGAATCATCTGAGCATTGCCGGGAACCGTCTCCCGGCCCGGTGCCATCTGAGCAAGCGCTATACGGATCTTCTTCAAGAGACTTCTCCTGCAGGTTTTCTTCCGGTTTTCTTATAGTTATATACGATAATAAGATAACAAAAACGATCGATAAAGGGAAGACTCCTCTTCGCGGAACTGCCTTTTCCTTTCCTCCGCATCCATTAAAATAATTTTTATATGTCTTATAAAAGATTCATATCGTTCTTTCGTTGTCATAAAAGGATATTTAGTGATATTGTAGGAATGGTTAATACAAAAAGAAAACAGCAGGATATTCCTTCATTTTTGGGCATTCCAACAATCAGAAGCATTACTTCTTTTTCATAATAATAGAATTATTTTGCTGTAATGCTCTGCTGTGATATAATCATAAAGAATGATACCGGCAAGTCTTTGCGTTTGGACCTGCGGTTCATAGTATAAAAACCAGCATAAACAGGAGGAGAAACATGAAAAAGCTCACAAGTTTACTGATCGCTGCAGCGATGGTTGTGACTCTGCTTGCCGGCTGCGGTTCTTCCGGAAACGCTCCCGCTGCAGAAGCTGCTTCCAAAGCACAGAGCGCTGCTGCTGCCGCTGCGTCTGAAGTAAAAGAAGCTGTATCTGAAGCGAAAGAAGCCGCTACCGAGGTTGCTGCGGAAGCTGCTTCCAAAGTCGAAGAAGCTGCTGCCGAAGTAAAAGAAGCCGCTGCTGATGCTACTTCCAAGGTCGAAGAAGCCGCTGCTGATGCCGCTTCCAAGGTCGAAGAAGCCGCAACGGAAGCTGCCGCTGCCGCAGAAGAAGCTGCCGAAGCCCCGATCGCTGCCGGCGAAGACATTGAAGCTATTGCTGCCGCGGCTGTCGCAGCATATGAAGCTCCTGCAGGCTATGAGTGGCCCGAACTGAAGCTTACCGTGAACGACTATAACGTTCCCGGATCCGGTCCCGCCCTCGCGACCCAGCTTGCCTGTGATTTCATTGAAGGCGTCACCGACGGCAAGATCTCTTGCGATGTCTATCTCGGCGGAACCCTCGTCGAAGCGACCGACTCCTTTGCCGCCTGCGCGGACGGTCTCTGCGACATCACCTTCTATCTGTACACTCTGAATTCCGGTGTCTCCACGATCCATCAGCTTTTCACCAACTTCTTCAACCGTGAAATGCCCAACATGGTCGGCATGCTGAAGATCATGAATGATACGATCGACAGCGTACCGGAATTCCGTCAGGAGTTCATGGACCAGAACCTCTATGAGATCGTTGCCTGCCCGACCGGTTCTTCCCGTCTCCAGTTCAACAGCAAGGAACTCTGCG
>CADBNG010000185.1 GCA_902795985.1 uncultured Lachnospiraceae bacterium | reverse complement strand
TACCAGGCCCCAGGAATGGTGGGAGGAGGTGCAGGCGGTAATCGTCTCTTTGCCGTAGGTTCTCTGCAGACGCTTGATCTCTCTGGCGACCAGGCTTAAAGCCTCGTCCCAGGAAGCGCGGCGGTAGCCGGACTTACCACGGTTCTCGGTGTTACGGTTCTTTCCGTCGGGAGTTTCCACGAAGTCCTCACGGATCATCGGGTATTTCAGACGGTCGTAAGCGTAGGTACGGTCTTTCTCGCAGTAGCCGAGAAGGGACATCGTCATCTTACGCTGCGGGGTGTACTGCTTGCCGCGGGCTTTGATAACCCAGCCGGCGGGATCGTCGTCCTGGAAAACAACAGGACGGACACGGCGGATCACACCATCAACTGTATGAATGGTAAGAGGACCGCCTACACAGATACTGTGTGTGATTTTTTCTTTCGGACGCTCAGCAGAGCTGAGAACAATTCTTTCTGCCATATCCTCTCTCCTTATTTAACCTCAACCATCTGGCTGGCATATTCACCGCGGGCATCGATCTCAACCATTGTGCCGACATATTTGCCGTCCTTGCGCTCAAATCCGCGCATGTTGAAATCTTCCATGACCGGAATCCAGAAGACTCTTCCGTCCGGTCCCTGATAATGCGCGCCAAGATGGAACTTATGCTGAAGCATGAAGTTGCCGTTCGCATCGAACTTGGCTGCCTTATCATAATTAAGGTTGAGGAAGCTGGGATTTACGACGCCGTATTTTTCCCAGCGCATCGGTCCGATGTCCTTCCAGTCGTCTGTCATGGAACGCATCGTCTCGATGATGACTTCATAAACATCTGTGCCCGGCATTCCGCAGCCTTCAAAGCCTTCATACCATACACGGAATCCGTTCATATATTCGCTGGGATGATCCTTTAAGATGTCCTTAATGGCGGCTACCAGCTCATCTTTTGTCATGATCTTATTCTCGTCGGGAAGACGCAGAAGATACTTTTTTTCAAGATCCACGTTACATTCCTCCTTATCGTGTGCAGTCCGCGCTTACAGCGGCCCGGACTTCGGGCGTTCCGGCTTTGCGCTCATCACCATAACCGTAGTTCCAGTCGATCGCCAGTTCCGCGCATCCTGCCGGACGGACTTCTCCGAGGATCGTGCCGGTGCCGAGATACTTCTCGCGAAGCTTTGCCTTCGCAAGTTCCAGCGCCTGCTCATCGTTTTCCGCAAGAACGGTCACTTTCGCGGTCGCGCAGAGATACTGCTTCGGCTCGGTCGGTTTTTCCCACTGTTTTTTCGTGGCTTCAAAGAAATATTTTTTCATGATCTGACCCTCCTTAAAACATGCGAACTTCCGGAATGAATCCGGCGTTGATCCACGGGTCATACTTTGCCATGAAATTCTTGTCGTCGCATGCGAATTCGTATTCGCCCAGCTCCGACGGATGGACCCACTTGAATTCGGTGAACGCGCCGGCTTTCGGCTCGGCCTGCCATTTGTCGATCACTTCAAGATAGTTGTGATAGTTGTGCTTGGTATGGGTGTTGTGGGTGATGTTTCCCTCGTAAAGATGCTCGACGATGCCGTCTTCCTTCAGGTTGCGGCCGACCATCAGCAGCTGTCCGCCGGAAACTTCGATGCCCAGCTGTTCCCAGGCAACTCTTTTGGCAGCTTCTTCATTTGTTTCATTCGTACGGATTCTGTCATGAGGGAAGCCCCATGCGCCGTCTCCGCTTCTGCAGATCAGTACATCACCGGTGGGACCCGCATGATGTTTCACCAAAATCGAAATAAATTCCATTTGCGCATCTCCTCCTTTTACAGTGTGTACTGATGCTCGGCCATAACGCATCCTTCGGCTTCCAGCTCCGCGCCGACGCGCGTCCGGAACTGAGTGACGGTCTCCTGCCACACATCCCTGTCGATCCGCTTGATTTCCTTGCCGTCCTCACGGACGCTCGCGTACTCGGTGAAACCACGCGGGGTGCTTCTGCACACGAATTGATAGGTTTTCATTGCTCATCCTCCTTTTGGTCTTCCGGTTCCTGCCAGCTCATAAAGTCCACATCTTCCGCGGGAAGCTGGCCGGTCATATCCAGATAGGATATGATCCCCTTCTCCGCGGCGACCATTACACCCAGCCTGTCCATATCCTTTTGATACCCGATCTCAAAAATGTGATCGGCGGCGCTGTTCAGATTGTTCAGCATGGCACGGTTCCGGGCTGTTCTTTCGAACGCCTTCTGCCGGCCTTCTTCCGCGTCAAACTTATGGATCACGCAGTGGTACATATTATCATGAAGAAAAACATACATTACCTCCATCCCCGACATCACCGCCACCATGTTTCCGCCCTCAACGGAATCAATAAGGTTGGCTTTTTCCTTATCCAGGAAGCTCAGGCGGACCTTGTCTTCGTTGCTTCGTTTTGTTGTTCTTTCCATGATAATTTTACCCGATGCAAATGGGCGACCGTCAAAGCCGCTTGAAACTTAAACCACATATAAAGTCATAATTATTATATCGGTCCGGGCTGTCAATGTCAATTGACAATCATGCGGTTCGTCTATTAAATGATAGGCAATTAATAGAAAACTTTTATAACACGATGACGAAAAGCACCGTTTGTTTTTCTTCCGCAAAAGAGAAGTTTTTCCTGCTGTTTTATTCTCTCATTCCGGCTCTTTTTCCTGGAAAAATTCAATCTCTTCTCCCAGCGGCCCTTTCATGAAAGCGATCCGTGCCGGCACGGGCGGATCGAACGGAATCAGCACGTCTCTGGGCCCGTCAAACACCTCGTACCCTGCCTCCGTGACCGCCTTCACACAGGCATCCGTATCATCAACGGCAAAAGCAAAATGCTTGACAACTCCCTTTGGCAGCTCCTGCTCATCATTGGCAAAAATCTCCACAATGCCGCAGCCCGTATCCACCATGATAATCTCCTCCGACCGGCGTTCAGCCTTCAGGCCGAGCACGTCCGTATAAAAGGCCGCCGCCCGTTCCATCTCCTCTTTGCTGGTCCCGTTCAGCGCCGCATGGTGAAGTCCTTTTATCAATGCCATATTGTCCCTCCTTAAAGTCTGTTTGACAGGTTGGATTATATTATAGCTTTATCTCAGCGGAGGGACAATAAAAAACGGACTCCGCAGAAGTTTTCCCTTCTCCATAAGTCCCCGGGCTTTGAAAGCCCGGAAAAGGCATTCTTTTTCCGGGCTTTCGTGAATGACTCTGTTTCTTTTTCAATGCCGGCCGGATCAGATATCCATGGCCGCGTAATGTCCTCCCTGTACGGCATTGCGCATAAGGCCGGGGCGGACGCAGTCGCCGACGCGCCAGGATCTTGCGCAGGCGTCGACGATGTCCAGGCTCTCCTGCTCGCGGCTCTTAAGACCGGTTGCCAGGATGACGGTATCCGCGGGAAGCGATACCCGGTTTCCTTCCGAATCGATGATCTCAACAGAGGTTTCCGTGATCTCTTCAACTTTCGCGCTGCAGAAGGATTTCACACCCTTCTCCAGTTCCAGCATAAGGCCTACACGGTAGAAGGCTTCCGCATCCGCCGCGAGGCGGTCCTTCATTTCGACCACGGTAACGTCCTTGCCCTTCCGGTTGAAATCGACAGCGGCATCGCAGCCCGCAAGGCCTCCGCCGATGATGACGACCTTCTCACCGATCATTTCTTCGGTCTTTTTCATATCCTGCGGGGTATAGACATGGCCAAGGTCCGCTCCCTTGATCGGCGGGATGAACGGATCGGCGCCGATCGCGCAGATCACGGCATCGGGGGCGATCTCCTTCACCAGTTCCGGGGTCACCCTTGTATTCATCCGGATCTCCACGTTCGGCATCTTTTTCAGCTGCCGGATCAGCCACTGGGAATAGCCGTAGAAATCATCTTTGAAACCGATGAACCGGTCGCACAGGATCTGGCCCCCGAGCTCATCGGATGCTTCGCAGAGAATGACATCATGTCCCCGCTGGGCCGCGATCAATGCCCCGTTCATTCCTCCGGGGCCGCCGCCCGCGACAAGCACCTTCGAATGGGGAGCCATCGGCGGAAGGGGCGCGCTCAGCGCCTTCAGTTCTTCGCCGATGTCCATATTCATCGCGCACCAGTTTGCCCGGTGCGTGGGAACAACGCTCAGGCAGGAAAGGCATCTCATGCACTTGCGGATATCCTCTTCCTTTCCCTGGCGGACCTTGTTGGCCCACTGCGGATCCGCTATGCTCGCCCGGCCGACGCAGACCACATCGGCCTTTCCGCCGGCAATGATCTCTTCCGCCATGGCCGGGTCGTTGATTCCGCCGACGCAGGCTACCGGGATTTTGGTGACATGCTTTTTGATCTTCTCCGCGAGGTATACATTGCATCCGTGATCCAGGAAGCAAAGCGGATGTGTCCTTCCGATATGCGCGAGGATTTCGTGATTGCCCGCGGAAACATGGATCATGTCCAGATGATCCTGGAGGATCTCCGCGATCCGGCATCCTTCCTCGATATCGTATCCTCCTTCATATAATTCCGATCCGCTCATGCGGAAATCGAGAGGCGTCCCCGGCGGCAGCGCGGCGCGCACCGCATCAATGATCATGATCGGGAAGCGGCACCGGTTTTCGGTCGAACCGCCGTATTGATCCGTCCTTCTGTTGTGGTACGGGGAGAGGAACTGGTTGATCAGCCAGCCGTGCCCTCCGTGGAAAATGAACATCTCAAATCCGGCTGTATAAGCCCTCTGGGCCGCCTTCGCGAAGCAGTCCGCGATCTCAAACATCATCTCTTCGCTCATCTCGCGCACTTCGATACCGCTGGCCATGGTCTCTGCCGAAGGCCCGTAGGAGAAGGTCCCTGTTGCTTCGGGATTCGCGAGACATTTCACTCCGCCGTATTTGCCCGCGTGCGCAAGCTCTATGCCGGGTATGCAGTCATGCCGTTTGATCGCTCTTGCGATCCGCGCAAGCCAGGGTGTAATTGCCGGATCGTCACCGTGCGCCTGAAACGAATGAGCCTTTCCGTGCGTCGTCTCAACAATAAGATCCCCGACTGTAATATTGGCATATCCGCCCCTGGCCCTCAATTCATAAAAAGCAGCCGCTTTCGGGCCGTAAAAATGATTGGCCGCAGTATTCTGCAGCGACATCGGCGGGGTCATGATCCTGTTTTTCAGTACAACATTGCCCACCTTGAGCGGCTGGAACAGATGTGGATATTTTTCGTGCATTTCTTTTCCTCCGTTGATTGGTCTGTACGGCTCACTGTTGCCGGTAATCTGATTATACTGTCAGGGGTTTTCCGTGTAAATAACAAACGCTCTGATTTATCAGCAGAGCGGTACCATCCGCTTTACATTTTACTGCGCGCATATACTATCCTTTTTCATTGCGTACTTATATCCTTCTTTTAAAACATCCCGGAGGGCGCCTGTTTATTGTTTTTCTTTTGTTTATTCTAAATATCGTGCATTACTTATTTAAATATCTTCAGGGTGGGATGTCTTTTTCACTTTCAGAGATTTCCTGTAGAATCAATCCATTCTTTTTGGCATCCGGTGTATATCAATATTCCGCATACTGATTTGCCCCTCCTTTCCAGGCTGAATGATGCGCCGTTTCTGCCGCATCATTCAAAAAAGTATTCGAAGACTGCATCGTCGGGCAAAATCATGTTATTATAAAAGCCTGAGAATACCGGTCGGAAGGAGAAACAAATGAAAAAAACGATACTATTGGCAAAGTTCCTGACAGCATGCACCGTTCTTTCCGCTGCGGCAGTACTGGTATGCTATGAAAAAATCACCTCTTACGCCAGCGGGAAAGCAGGCGAACGGAGGCAGAGAAATCGCGCCGGCCATGGGAAAACATGAGTGATAATCACCGGATGGAACATAACAGTCTTTTTGTTCATCCTTTTGCTCCGGGACGGACGCATTCTCTTTAATATCCTGTTGTAACCGCCCGATTGGCAAAGAGAATAGAATTATTTCAAGAAAGAAGATGCTTCGGACGGACGCAATCTCTTGAATATCCTGTTGCAACCGCCCGATTGGCGTAGAGAATAGCATTTTTTCAAGAAAGAAGACGCTTCGGACGGACGCAATCTCTTGAATATCCTGTTGCAACCGCCCGATTCGGTGTAGAGAATAGCATTATTTTCAAGGAAGAAGATGCTTT
>CADBNG010000184.1 GCA_902795985.1 uncultured Lachnospiraceae bacterium | reverse complement strand
CGGCAATGCGCTCCAGGAACCACGGCATTCCGTAGAAGAGCACAGCTCCGGCGGCAACATCGATGGCAGCGCGGAAGGAGGCCCTGACCGGTAAAAGGTGCACCAGCGCGATGATCAGGAACGGCAGGAACGAATAGAGCGAGATCATCAGGCCCTGCCCAAGAGAATAAGGGTGCGTGATCCGGACAACCAGAAGGAGGAGCACCAGGCAGGCATAAGCCGTGGCAAATACGATCAGAAGAGTATATTTTCTTTTCGTTTCCGGAAGATACCGTCTTAAAAGCAAAGGCCCGAACAGGCAGATATATCCCAGAAGCACGCCCAGCGCGGCGTTCCCGAACCAGTTCTGGCGGTAATAAATACAGCAGATCAGGAACAATACCAGCATCGAAGCATAAGTCGTCCCGACGAACATCAGCAGTTTGTGCTTCTTTGTGAAGCGGATCCAGGTGGGAACAAAGGAGTAAGCGACAAGAAATGCGCCGAATACAATAATAGAGAAGGAAAGGCGATGATAAACGGCCAGATCGCAGATGACGCAGATCACGAACGCGGCCAGGTAAGCAATCGTAAAACCTTTAAAAAAGCCTTCGCTCAGCCTGCGGTATGCCCGGGCTTCTTTTTTCATTTCCCGGGCTTCCGTATCGACCGCTCCTTCAATCAGCTCATGTTCGGACACTTCAAGGACCCGGCACAGATCCGGGATCAGCGTTATATCCGGATAGCTTTTTGCCATTTCCCACTTGGATACGGCGGATTCGCTGATGTAGAGCAGCTCGGCCAGTTCTTTCTGGGTAAGACCTTTTTCCATCCTTTTTTCCCGGACAAAGGAACCAAATGATTTTTTGTTGATCATGGCGACGCCTCCTTGCGTTTTGATGGGAAAAATATATCATCGAAGGCCTGAAATTGTCACGGGAGCGTTGGTCGAGTGCTGATTTTACGGGTTTTGAAACGGTTTTTCCCACGATCCTGACATCAGGTCTGCATTAAACGGGAGAAGCATAATTCACGGACAGATACAGCAGGAATGAGAATATGTTCCTGAAAAAACAGCCGGATCCGGTATACGGAGGATCCGGCTGATCTGCCTTGCTTTTGTTTTTGTATTCCTGCTCCCTGCGGAGAGTGAACCGGATGAAACAGGATCAGTAACGGCCGATATCCCGGGCGGTCTGAAAGGCGGAACCGGTGGCACTGGTGATGTTCCTGGGGGCGACGCAGTCTCCGATCAGATAGAATTCCGGCGCGCAGAAACGCAGGGAAAGGGCCGTTTCGCTCTCGGGCCGCTGGCCGACCGCATAGATGACGGTATCAGCCGGGAAGAATTTCTCTTCGCCGGACTGGCTGCAGAGGACGCCGTCGGGGAGGATCTTCACAGCGCGTGTGTTCAAATCCACTTTTACGTTCCGGCGCTTCAGCTCGGTGCGCAGGGCGATGGCGTGAAGGAAGTTGCCGCCGTCGTTAATCTCAGGGGCCATTTCCACCACCTGTATGTGCTTGCCCAGCATCGCGAGAGAGATGCCCAGCTCCAGTCCGACCAGGCCGGCGCCCAGGATGCACACGTTCTGTCCCGTTTCCGCTGTGTGCGTATAGGCATATTCCGCGCCCAGAACGTTGTCACCGTCAATGCCCGGGATGGGCGGCTTGACCGGACGCGCGCCGGTGGAAGCAATGATCACATCAACGCCCAGACTTTGCGCGTATTCCGGCGTTACCTCGGTGTTCAGCCTCAGATCGATGTCCGCGCGCTGTACGGCGGCCGCCTGCCTTTTCAGATAGAGGTCCAGCCGCTGCTTGAAGGGCACGTCCCGCTCGCAGAGGATCGCTCCGCCCAGCTCCCCGCGCTTCTCACACAGGATCACGCTGTGTCCCCGCTCCGCGCAGGTTAATGCTGCCTGCATTCCGCCGATGCCGCCGCCGACGACCAGAACCTTTTTCTTTACGGCCGGCGAGGGAATCGCATGCTGCATTTCCAGTTCGCGTCCCGTTTCCGGATTGATGGCGCAATAGGGCTCGCCGCAGGTTATTTCAGAGGAGAAGCAGCTCAGGCACCGCAGGCAGGGACGGATCTCGTCCTCCCGTCCGACACGGATTTTGACGGGAAGATCCGGATCGGCCAGCAGAGCGCGGGCCATCTCCACCACGTCCGCCTTTCCGGACGCGAGAATGTCCTCCATCATTTCCGGATCGCCGATGGCGCCGATTGTGGCCACAGGCGTCTGTACGTGCTTTTTGATCTCAGCGGCATACTGTACGTTCGGCCCTTCGCCCAGAAACATGCTGGGATGGGTTACGCCGAACACCTCGTCCACCTCATGGTTGCCGGCGGAGACGTGGATCAGATCGCAGACGCCGTCCAGCTGCCGGGCAAAGGCAATGCCGTTTTCGATGCCGAAACCGCCCTCATAGCACTCGCTGCCGCTGATGCGCACCTCGATGGGAAAATTCTGACCGCAGGCTTTCTTGATGGCCTTGCAGATCTCTACCGTGAAACGGGCCCGGTTTTCGATCGGAGCGCCGCCCCATTTATCCTTTCGGGTGTTGAGAATCGGGGAAACGAACTGGTGCAGAAGCCAGCCATGGCCCGCATGGATCAGAACCATGCCGAAACCGGCCCGCTTCGCGGTCAACGCCGCCTGTACATATTTGCCGATGGTGCGCTCAATGATTTCCTCCGGCATTTCCGGTACGATCCGGTCGCCCACAAGGCGCTCCGCCGGACCGTAGGCAGGGCCGAATCCCTTTCCCCCCATAAAGGCAGGGGTACGGTTTGCGAACATGCCGGCATGCTGCAGTTCCGCTGTAGCCACCGCGCCGTGGATGCTGATCGCGTGAGCTACGCGGCAGACGGAGGCATAGGAGCGGGGATCGTCGAGAGCAATGTGGTTCGCGCCGCCGCGGCCGAGCTCGCCGTCCACGATGAGCTCGCAGGTGGCAACGGATGCTGCTCCGCCGAGCGCCTTGCGCCCGTAATAGGCTGCCGCGCCGTCGGGAAGCGTGTTATCCCCCGCCACATTCTGATAACCGGTCGGAGAGGCAAAAATCCTGTTTCTGAATAAAACATTACCCAGACGGATCGGTTCAAAAAGATGCGGATACCTGAAATTTTCCATACGATGTCTCCTTTTTTGTTGATAGTATTATTGTAGAGCATCGGAGCTGTGCTGTAAACGGGCGGACGCCCGGGACAGGGGTTCTTTTTCGGGGAAAACCGGCAGGGCCGCTCAGGGAATGTTGAAGTCAGCGGAAAAGAGGGATATACTTTTCGTTGGAAACTACGCGGATGCCGTATCTTACATGTGAGGAGGAACAATGAAAAGGACAGGAACTGCTGCCATCGTTGCTGTTTTTATGATATTGATTATGGCCTGCGCCCTGGTTTCGGGATGCGGCGCAAAAGATTCCCCCGGATCCGGGAGCGGTTCGGCCGAAACAGCAAAGAGCCGGTCTGAAGCGCCGGATCTTTCCGCGCCGGAGGCTGATACATCGGATCTTTCCATGCCGGAGGCTTCGGATACGTCGGAACTTTCCGTATCGGAGGCTGCGTCAGAAACATCCGCTGTTTCCGAAACGGACGGGGAAGACGAAGCGGAAGGACCGCTTCCGGAGGAATCCGTACAAACGGCCGATCACATGGATATTCCGGTACTGGATTCTCCCTGCGGTTCGCTTATGGCGAGCGACGGCGAGTACATCTACTTCTCCTATCGGGGAATCGATGAGGAACTGGGCGGGCTGTATCGCGCTGATCCTGATTTTGCCCATGCGGAGATGATCGACCGCGGCAGTTTTGCCGGGCTGTATCTGTCGGACGGATACCTGTATTATAACGAAGGAAGAGGCTACGACATTAACAATCCGGAGTTCCGCTGTCTGGAAACAGCCAGCCTTTCAAGCTGGAGTATTTCGGAGGAAGAATACCGGGAAGCGGCAGCCGCCGTTGATCATGCCGGCGAATTCAACGTGCCGGAAGATGCCCGGCATGCTGTTGTAGTCAATGACAAGGCCTATTTCATCATTTATATTCCGGAAGAGGAAGATGTTTCCGACGATCCGAAATCCCATTATGAGCTCTTTTCCTGTGAAAGGTGGGGAGAATGGGTTCCGACCGGTATTTCATGGGAATACCGCTGGAATGGGGAGGGCCTGATCAGCGCTTACGGAGACTGTGTGTTTTATTCCAGACCATGCGCGATGAAGGAAGGAATCGACTGGGCAGAGGAAGGGGAAGAGCGCTATCTGCCCTGCTGTTATAATACGGTCACCGGTACGGAAACGGTGCTTATGCGCAACAGAGGATTTAACTGCAGTGTTTATGTGGTTAACGCGGCATCGGACTATCTTCTGATTTCATCGTCGAATGACAGTACCTGTGACGGCGCGACGGCAAAACTGGAAAAACTCTCCGATCCGGCTGTCGTTTACGATGCGGAATTACTGGTCAAAGGCGCGGTGCCTGCCGAAGCCTTAATACAGCAGGAAGAGGCCGAAAAGGCTGCCGAAGAAGAGGCGCTGAAGAACGAACCGTATGGACCGGGCACAAGCACGCTTTATCTTTCTGCTCCTGATGACCGGTCGGCATGCTACAGGCTCGTACGCATGGACGGCTCGACGGAATTCATGGTACTGCTCTCACCCGGAGAAGAGACCGCCCGGAGCTTCCCGAGCGGACGATATGTCCTGAAGACGGCGGAGGGCGATACCTGGATCTCCGATGAAGAAGCCTTTGGAGATGCCGGTTCATACAGCACGACCGATGTTTTTACGTTTGAGGACGGGGCAGCTTACGAGATCAGCAGCGGTACCCGGGGCGATTTCTATTCCGACGATGCCGGCGGTTTCACAGACTGATAACGCAGTTAAAGAAGGAGACCATCCTTTTTGGCGGAGATCGGGTTCGGAAGATGTCCCCGGGAACAGGTGTGGACAGAGTTCTTCTGCGGCAGTATTAAGATCCCGGGAGCAGATATTACAAGCCGGATGCAATTTTAATCAATAACGGAGGAAAAAGATGATATAATAGCGGCGGAACATCCGATCTGGTTTAATGCGAAACATGAACAAAAAGGAAGTTTTTTATCAGGACCGGGAAGCGTGCCGCGTTCCGCCTGCCCATATTATGGAAGGCGTAACGGAATCTCCGCTCCGGGAGATCGATGAATTGTTCGGCGCGGCGGACACTTTAAGCGTTCAGAACGCTGTGAAACACCGCCGGATTCTTATGGCCCTGTCTGCTGCGGGAACTTTGCTGACGCTTTTCTTTCTGCTTTATGATGAAGCGGAAGCGCACCGGCTGATTATAGCCTGCGGCGTCATGATATTATGCCTGTACTTCATCCGCCGCTTCGCGGAACGGCGGGACTGCCACAGAAAATATCTGGAATACCGGGTGCTGGCGGAGTGCCTGCGCTGTCAGTTTTACCTGCTTTATGCAGGATCGGCTGCACGTGTCGTTGAGATCCTGCCATGGTCCGTCCGCATGGGAATTCCATGGGTCGTGGAGGTGCTGGATGAGATTCCGCAGGAATCTGCTCCGACAGGAATGGATCCGGCGGGGATTGTACGGAATGAAAGGACCACAGGGAAGCGGCTGATTGCCGACTGCTGGGTCCGGGATCAGAAAAAGTATCATGAGTCCGCTCTGAAAAAAACGGAAATTAAAAACGGCCGGGACAGCCGCATAGCAAAGGCAGTTCTCGCGGTTACGATCGCTGCCTATATCGCAGCCCTGCTGTATGAACTGTTTTTATACAGAAACATCGTGGGTGGCGGGAATGCGGAGCTGGTGCGGACCATACTGAAGATCCTGCTTGGAACGATGTCCGCCATTACTCTGTTTACGGGCAGCTATTACGGAAAGATGTCGCTTTCCGATGAGATTGACGATCATAAAAGGATGATCGCGCTCTATGAAAAGTCGGAAGAAGAGATCCTGGAAAAGGGGGAAAGCGAAGAACTGCTCCTGTTCCTTGCCCGGGAATTCCTGAACGAGAACAGTACCTGGTACGCGTATCAGAGTAAGAACAGTCCGGCTGTTACGCTGTAGAGGGTTTTATTAACGGGGAGGAATGCTTTTTGGCGACAGGGGACGGTTCTCTGTCGCCGTTTTTTCGCTGTCAGGGAAAAACAGGGAGGAACGTTTTTGTTCCTCTTTTATTATTTTTTATTATTGCTGCCAGGCAAAAAAAGGGAGGCGCCTCCGGGCGGCGATGAAAGGATCTGAGAAAGGAGAAGACGGGTATGGTCATAACTGGGGACGGAAAGCTGACGAACTGGGATTAAACGTCAGTTCGTTCCGGTACACTTCCGCGTATCCGCTGCTCTCGATGCCCTCAACCGCGAATGAGATTTCAGAGAGTTCTCCAAGAGATAATCCTGCGGATTCCCAGATTTTGAAATGATCGGAAACGCAGATGGTTCCCTCGGAGGACGGAACGCGCCGGACGCTCCAGTACTGCCGGAACGTTTCTTTCACGTCGTTAATAGAGGGTTTGTTTTCTCTGACGGAGAGGTACACATCATATTCCGCGTCATTGACCGTATAGGCTCCGAGCCAGACATGTTTTTCAAACACATCCTGCCGGTCGTCCGGCCGGACCGTCCCCCAGTTTTCGACGATATAGAATTCGATCAGGGGATTTTCCATCCATCCGTACGCGCCCAGGAAGGACGTACCCTCCGGCTTATATTCCGCCCCGTAATCCAGCTGAATCTCTTCCCGAGAGGAAACCGGTCTTGACGGATTGAACCTCCGGCCTGTCCGGAAAATGGCATCATGAGTATTCTTCCATTCGCACTCATATGTTCCCGAGCTGTCAAGGACCATCTTTACATCGCCGGAGTCCTTCCAGAGGACGTAGTCTGTCCCGTTGAAAGACGCGAAGGCGCCCTCCGTCAGGACCAGCGTTTTTTGGACTGGTTTTTTGAGGACGAAAGCGCAGACCAGAAGGCAGACTGCAGCTAAGATTATGCAGAAGATGATTATCTTTTTGTTTTTCATTCGGTCTACCTATGATGAAGATAAACATATTCTATCATGCAGTACAAAGAAAATGTCAAGAAGAGATAAAAGGAGAAGCGGATAAGCAGACGTTTACATTGCGGGGCGGCGTAAATCGGCCGCTCTTATGGGCCGCGGTTGAGCAGCCTGTAGCTGGGCGGCTTGCGGTTGTGTGGCTGGTGCTCAAACAGTCATTGCGGTTTTATGTCAGAATGATTATAATTTCATCAAAGGATTCCGATTCCGTTACGAACATGCGGATTCCGGTGGATGGTTGCAATCCCTGATTCTGAAGATTGTAACCGCCGGGAATTCTCTTCCTGATTCTGTTTTGTCGTCTGTCCATCTTCCGGGACGGACGCACCCCCCTCCGATTATCTAAAGCAACCGCCCGATCAAGAAGATGACATTGGCTTATGTCAACTAAGCAGACATTTCGGACGGATGCAATATCCCAAAAGCTTTGATGTAACCGCCCGAACATGGAGAGAGAATTGAATTATGTCAACCGAGGAGGTGATTCGGGCGGATGCATTCTCTTTCCCCCCCTTGTTGTAACCGTCCGACCGGTGAACAAATACAAAATTATGTCAACTAAAAGCACT
>CADBNG010000183.1 GCA_902795985.1 uncultured Lachnospiraceae bacterium | reverse complement strand
GAGGGGACGCAAGGGAAAAAATCCTGGTATATGGGGCAGGCGAAAAACCGTAACATGCGGCAGATGATGCTGTCAGGCCCTGCCTTCTTCCTTAGCGGCGCGTTCCATGGCCATTTCCAGGGCGATGGAGAGCTGATCGGCGCAGGAAGTGCCGCGGCCGCCGCAGTCATTTCCCCGGAGAAGATCCGAAGCCTTTCGGGCATCATATCCCTCCAGCAGCTTCGCGATGGCAGCGGTGTTGCCGGGGCAGCCGCCTTCAAAGTGTAAATTGTAGATCTTGCCGTCCTCCAGGCCGAAGGTGATTCTCCGGGAGCAGGTGCCGCGGGTGGTATAAGAATAGTTTTTCATAGGTCAATCCTTCCTTTCGGGGATGATTGTACAATTATTCCCGGGAAAATACAAGAGCGGAACGAGAGGAGAGCCGAATGCGGAAAATACTGATTGTAAATGATGACGGAATCGCCGCCCCGGGAATCATCCAGCTGGCGTCCCTGGCCGTCAGCCTGGGCGAGGTTACGGTGATTGCCCCGAATGAGCAGAAGTCGGCGGTGTCCATGAAGATCAATATCCGGAAGGATTTTTCCGTAAAGAAGGTATCCTTTCCGGTGCCCGGCGTGCGCGCGGCCTACGCGGTGGACGGGACCCCGGCGGACTGCGTGCTGCTGGCCATGAAGGCCATCCTTCCCGAAAAGCCGGACGTGGTATTTTCCGGCATTAATTACGGGTGGAATACCGCGGTGGATATCCTTTATTCCGGGACGGTCGGCGCCTGCATGGAAGCCCAGACCTACGGAAGCCTCATCCCCGCCATCGCCTGGTCCATGCCGAAGAGTGATGACTATTCCGCGGCCGGGCGGTACCTGCTTCCTCTGGCGGAAGAGCTTCTGGCCAATCCCCCGGGACCCGGGGAAATCTGGAACGTGAACTTCCCCAGGCGAAAGGCCGAAGAGGTCCGAGGCATTCTCCGTGAGCGGGTGCCGGCGGAGATCCCCTCCGTGCGCGCGGCGGCATTTTCCCTGGTCGGGGATCCGGAGGGAGAATTCGTTCTTCACGAAGAAGGACTGGATTACCCCGTGCCGGCGGAAGGAACAGACCTCGCGGCGGTAAAAGCGGGGTACATTTCCGTGGGGAAGCTGAAAAATATGGTTGTTGGCAGATAAAAAAGAACTTCCATGAAGGTGGAGGGAAGAAGGGGGCTGCCGCATAAATGCATATAAGAAATATGCTTTATGCGGCAGCCCCCCCTTTCCCATATCGAACGGGTGTTCATCGTGGGCGTTTTTTGGGACTTCTTATCGGCTACAATATCCCTGTAAACAAACTAGAATGAAAAATTAAACCTGTTCTTTGACAACTGAAAATCGCTTAAAAGATCTGGTTTACTATTGCAATGGCATCTGTTACGGTTCAGATGAATATTCCGGCCTGAAAACACCGTCAGTCCGGCGAACGGGAAAACGTCATTCCTGAGCACTGGAAACCGGCTTGAAACCGCTTAGATGCTTATTCGCATCTTCCGCCTATGCTGTCAAGCCCTTGTCCCATACGGGATGCGTAAGCAGGCTTGATAGCATAGGTAGAAGATGCCACACTGCCTGAGCGGTTTCCTGTAAGCCGGAATCATGGTTTCCGGTGTTCCGGATTTAGGGTGTAATCTAAGCCGGTATATTCATCAGATACCGATCACTATCTGCAGAACTGGAGCAGATATGTATTACAAAAGAAGTGGTCAGATGGATCTGACCGACAGAGTTGCTATAGAAACAGGATTGTGCAGAGGAGAGTCGTTTAAGAAGATCGCAGTGCAAATAGGAAGACATCCCTCTACTGTATCTCACGAGGTGTTGGAGAATCGAACGCATATACAGGCAACTTATTATGCTGGAAAAGATTGCAAAAAGGTACGACAATGCGCCGTGATGCACTTGTGCGGATGTGACCCCGGAGCCTGCAACCGCCATTGCAAGTACTGTAAGGGCTTTGATTGCACAAAGGTGTGTGAGCGTTACGTTTCTGTTGCCTGTCACAAGCCGGAGAAACCGCCTTATGTCTGCAATACCTGTAAAAATAGGAAGCTCTGTATTAAAGACAAGTATGTCTATACAGCACCATATGCGGACGCAGCAGCCAGCCGGCGCAGGTCGGAAAGCCGGCAGGGAATTCGGCTGACAGATGAACAGAAGGCCTTTGTGGACGCTCTCGTGACGCAGCTTGTAAAGAAAGGGCAGCCTCTTACGCACATCTATGCGGAGCACAAAGCGGAAATGCCAATGTCACTTAGGAGCCTTTACAACTATATCGACGCTGGTGAGCTCACGATCAAAAACATCGATCTGCGGCGGAAAACAGGCTACCGTTCGAGAAAAAAGAATGGGAGAGAACTGAAAAAAGGCTTCGCAGATCAGAGTTACCGTAAGGGCCATACCTATGAAGACTTTCAGTCGTATATGAAGTTCGCCGGTGTAGGAGTTGTGGAGATGGATACCGTGAAGGGGGTCCGTGAGCGCGGAAAACGCCTTCTGACGATGATCTTCCAGGATAACTCCATCATGCTTTTGTTCCTGATGCCGGACGGGACGGCGGAATCGGTAAAGAGGGTGTTCGACTTCCTTGAAAGAGGACTCGGGCTTGAGAGGTTTCTCCGTCTCTTCCCGGTCTTTTTGACAGACAACGGCGGCGAGTTCAAGAAGGTAGATAAGCTTGAGCTGACAGAGGATCTTCTCTACCGCACGAACGTGTACTACTGCGATCCGATGGCGTCCTGGCAAAAGCCGCATATCGAGAAGAACCATGAGTTCATCCGTTATGTCATTCCGAGAGGGAAAACCCTTAATTCTTATACACAGGAAGACATAACGCTGCTTATGAACCACATCAACAGTACACGGCGGCCGGGACTCGGAAACAAAGCACCATATGAGCTGATCAACGAGGAAGACGAGGACATGTGGGCGTTGTTTCATCTGTTAAAAATGGACCTCATCCCGCCAGATGAAGTCCATTTAATGCCCGACTTGTTTACAAGAAACAAGTAAACCTGATTTGAACGCAGATAGTGATCGATCTGTCAACAGGTATTAATGAGGCGGGTCGCGTTCACTTTTGCAACCACGAAAGCGAGCCGCCTGTTTGCCGTGCCAAGATTATTACACTGCAATCAGGAACGAGTTTATTATAGCACGATTATGGAGAAAATACACCCTCTGAAAACGCTCTGAGAGCCTCGAGAATCGACTTTGTGTTATTAAGCGATATTTCAGTCAAAGATTAGTTTTTCATTCAAGG
>CADBNG010000182.1 GCA_902795985.1 uncultured Lachnospiraceae bacterium | reverse complement strand
TGTTCATCTCCCGTTTAATCGCGCCGATTGCAGCGAAACACGGCGCGCACAGCAGGTTGAACACCAGGAAGGAAAAGCCGGTGATCCCGGTAAATACCATTGAAAGATTCTGCCAAACGGTCGCTCCTTCGGTTCTGTAAAGAATTCCCATGGTTCCGACGATGTTTTCCTTCGCGACCAGTCCGGTCACGGATGCGACCGCCGCCTGCCAGTTGCCCCAGCCAAGCGGTAAGAAGATCCAGGCAATGGCGCTTCCGATCCTGGCAAGAACGGAATGATCCAATTCATTTTCTTCCAGCATCCTGAAAGCACCGTCCACCGATCCGAAAGATTTTAAGAACCAGATCACAATCGTGGAAAGCAGTATGATCGTTCCGGCCTTCTTAATGAAGGACCAGCCGCGCTCCCACATGGAGCGAAGCACATTTCCGATCGTCGGAAGGTGGTAGGCCGGCAGTTCCATAACGAACGGTGCCGGATCGCCCGCGAACATCCTTGTCTTTTTCAGCATGATACCGGAAATGACGATCGCCGCAACGCCGATAAAGTAAGCAGAGGTCGCGACCCATGCGGATCCGCCGAAGATCGCGCCGGCGATCATGGCAATGAACGGAACCTTCGCGCCGCAGGGGATGAAGGTCGTGGTCATGATCGTCATGCGGCGGTCACGCTCGTTCTCTATTGTTCTGGAAGCCATAACGCCCGGAATGCCGCAGCCGACACCGATCAGCATCGGGATAAAGGATTTTCCGGAAAGGCCGAACTTGCGGAAGATACGGTCCAGAACGAAAGCGATACGCGCCATGTAGCCGCAGGCTTCCAGGAAAGCCAGCATCAGGAAGAGCACCAGCATCTGAGGTACAAAGCCCAGAACAGCTCCGACACCGGCTATGATACCGTCGAGGATCAGGCCTTTAACCCAGTCGACCGCTCCGACTTTGTCCAGTCCGCTTTCCACGAGAGCCGGAATGCCCGGAACCCAGGTGCCGTAATCCGCCGGATCCGGCGCAATACCTTCATATTTCTCAATAACAGGGATCGCTTCCTGCAGCTGATCATATGTATAGATCACATCTTCTGTTTCAAATGTTTCTTCATCTTCGATTATATAATCCGCTGAGGAACCTGCCGCTATTTCGGCAGCTGCCGCCTTCACGGCATCTGCATCCAGCGCTTCCTCTTCATTCATGAAAGCATCTGCGCCGAGGAAAGCATCCACAACATTGAAGGCTTCGCCGTATTCTTCTGCATCCGCTTCATAGGCGCTTGTGCCGTTGCCGAACATATGCCAGCCATCGCCAAACAGGCAGTCATTCGTCCAGTCTGTTGCCGGGGTTCCGACAGCGACCATTGCGACCCAATAAACAAGAAACATGATCCCGGCAAAGATCGGAAGACCGAGCCAGCGGTTGGTCACGATCTTATCGATCTTGTCCGAAGTGGTCAGGTCCGCCGCCTTTCCTTTTTTATAACAGCCTTTAATGACTTCGGCGATG
Organism: uncultured Lachnospiraceae bacterium; assembly: GCA_902795985.1. The sequence goes on along the minus strand of CADBNG010000182.1, from coordinate 5,229 downwards.
TAAATATACCTTTCGTTCGTAATGATGCTTTCCGCGTCATCGTCCAGCTCGCTTTCCGCTGCTTTAATGTCCTTTTCCACATGTTCCATCACCGACGGATCGATCTTCAGCTGTTCCAGAACTTTTTCGTCCCGTTCGAAAACCTTGATCGCGTACCATCTCTGCTGCTCATCGGGCATATTGTGGACAACGGCTTCTTCGATATGCGCCAGCGCGTGTTCCACCGGACCGGAGAAGGTATGCTGCGGGATCGTTTTCCCGTTCCGCGCCGCTTCGATCGCGGCTTCCGCGGCTTCCATCACGCCGGTTCCCTTCAGGGCAGAGATCTCCAGAACCCTGCATCCCATCTGGCGGGACAGCTCTTCTGTACGGATTGTGTCGCCATTCTTCCGGACGACATCCATCATATTCACAGCCAGAACCACCGGGATGCCGAGTTCGACCAGCTGGGTCGTCAGATAAAGATTCCGTTCCAGGTTCGTTCCGTCAATGATGTTCAGTATCGCGTCCGGGCGCTCCTCGATCAGATAGTTCCGGGCGACGACTTCCTCCAGGGTATACGGAGAAAGGGAATAAATTCCGGGAAGGTCCGTGATCGTAACGCCATCGTGTTTCTTCAGTTTACCCTCTTTTTTCTCCACCGTTACGCCGGGCCAGTTTCCGACGAACTGGTTGGATCCGGTCAGGGCATTGAAAAGGGTCGTTTTGCCGCTGTTCGGGTTGCCCGCAAGGGCAATTCTTACACTCATTTTGTTCTCCTCCTTCATGTATCCGCTTCGCTGACCGCCGGGCCGGTCATCTGATTCAGCGATCCCGGCCCCATATATTAGCTTAAGCTAACTCATGGGCAGAAATTTGCCGTCTCACTCGCTGATCTCGACCATTTCCGCATCCGCCTTGCGGATCGAAAGTTCATAATTGCGCACCTTGATCTCAATAGGATCTCCGAGCGGGGCCACCTTGCGGATATAAATCTCCACGCCTTTGGTAATCCCCATGTCCATGATCCGGCGTTTTACAGCGCCTTCCCCGTGGATTCTGGTGACCTTCACCGTATCTCCGATGCTCGCTTCCCGTAGTGTTCTCATCTCCTGTACCTCCTGAAAACATTCTCAGACCATGATCCTGCGTGCCAGTTCATCATTCAGCGCGATCCGGGACTCCTTGACCTTTACGATCACGTTGCCGTTCAGCGTATTAATGACGGTAATGCTGCCGCCGACCACGAATCCGAGATTCTGAAGATGCTGCCGGGTCTCCTGATTCCCGCTGATCTTCCTGATGATCTGTTCCTTCCCCGCGTCTGCCAGACTTAGAGGCATCATGCCGATCTCTCCTTTTCTGTCCGCTGCGTCAGTACCTTTGTCCACAAAGTTAGCAATAGATAACATATGTGGAAAAGAAAAAGCATGAAATGGAACTGCGCATGCCTTGACTGAAGTGATTATATCGGGAATCCCGGGGGATGTCAACGAAAAAAGTTAGCATTGTCTAATATTTTAGTTATGCATTGCTTACTTTTTGAAAAAAAGCGTCCCTCACCGCAGCTCATGTTAACTGCGCCGTAAGGATCGTCCTGCTTTTCCGGGACCTGAACATGGAAATGCCCCGGGAATCTCACTCCCGGCGGAACTGACTGTTATAGATCTCACTGTAGAAGCCGCCTGCCGCGAGCAGTTCCTGATGGGTCCCGCTTTCCACGATTCTCCCGTCTTTCATCGCGACAATGATATCCGCTTCTTTAATGGTGGACAGACGGTGGGCGACGATGATGCTCGTCCGCCCCTGCATGATTGTATCAAAATCCTTTGTGATCCGCTGCTCGGTCAGGGAATCGATGGAAGAGGTGGCTTCATCCAGGATCAGCATCGGCGGCGGATTCAGCATAACCCTCGCCACACAAATAAGCTGCCGTTCTCCTGCGGAAAGGCTGCCGCCTTCTGTTATGACCGTATCGTACCCCTGGGGCAGTCGGCGGATAAACTCATCCGCGGAGGCGTCCTTCGCCGCCTTCACAATTTCCTCTTCCGCCGCGTCCGGACGGCCATAGGCGATATTGTTCCGGATGGTATCGGTGCGCAGCCAGGTATCCTGCAGAACCATGGCAAACTGACGGCGCAGCACGTTCTTTTTCAGATCCGCGGTGTCGGTCTGATCCAGGGTGATCCGGCCGGAATCCGCGTCATAAAAGCGCATGATCAGGTTGATCAGCGTCGTTTTTCCGCAGCCGGTGGGACCGACGATGGCGGCCTTTTTCCCGGCCGGAACCCGAAGAGTGAAGTCCCGGATCAGCGGTTTTTCCGGGGTATAGGAGAATTCCACCTGCTCCAGATTCAGATCCCGGCAGGCTTCGGGAAACTCTTCGATCTCCCCGTTATCGGCAGCCGGCTCTTCATCCAGAATCTCGAACACGCGCTCCGCGCCGGCCAGCGCGTTCTGGAACTCGGCCACAACGCCGGTGATCTCATTGAACGGTTTGGAATACTGGCTGGTATATCCGAGGAACGTGACGAGCAGGCCAACGGTCATGTTGCCGCGAATGACGGAATAGCAGCCGAAAGCAGTAACCACAGCATAAATCACGGCATAGATCAGCCGCGTCGACGGGTTGACCAGCGAGGAATAGAACGTAGCTTTCATGCTGTGCTCTTTCAGTTTCTCATTTTTCTCTTCAAACGCCCCGCAGGCCCGCTCTCCATATCCGAATGCTTTCACGACTTTAATCCCGGCAAGCATCTCGTCCGTATAAGCCGTGACCTCGCCCCGGCTTTCCGACTGACGGGTAAACATATCCCGGGAATGATTCGCCACAAACCGGGCCAGAAGGAAGGACACCGGCGTCAGCGCCGCCACAAAAAGGGTAATCAAAGGACTGATCCCCAGCATGATCACCAGGGTTACGACGATCGTCAGAATCCCGGTAAACAGCTGCGAAGTTCCCAGAAGAAGCCCATCCGCGATCTGTTCGATATCCACGACTGCCCGGGACAAAAGGTCCCCGTGGGGATGGGTGTCCAGATACGAAAGCGGCAGCCGGTTCAGCTTTTCAAAGACCCGGACACGGAGCTTTTTGGCCGTATTCATGGAAATATGGGTATTGATCAGGTTCATCAGCCACTGGCAGACCACGGTGAGCACGATCACCAGAATCATCCGGAAAACGATGGCGCCGATTCCGCCAAAATCCACCTGTCCCGGACCCGCAATACAGTCCACCGCCCGGCCGGTCAGCACCGGAATGAGCAGCGTGCCGACAACGACCAGCGCCGCCAGGACGAAGGAAAAGATCACCCCTGCAAGCTGGGGCTTTATAAAGGTCAGAAGCCGTTTCAGGACGGAAGGATTTTTCTTTTTCATGAAGCCGCCTCCTCGTCCGTAAGCTGTGTCCGGCAGATCTCCCGGTAGACCGGGCAGGAACGGAGCAGTTCCCCATGGCTGCCGGCCCCGACGATCTCCCCGCCGTCCATCACCAGAATCTGATCCGCGCCGCGGATGGAAGAAATCCGCTGGGATACAATAACTGTGGTGCGTTTTCCCGCCTGCTCACGCAGTGCCCGGCGCAAAGCCGCATCGGTAGCGTAATCCAGCGCCGATGAGCTGTCATCCAGGATCAGAAGGCCCGCTTTTTTAACCAATGCCCGGGCGATCGTCAGACGCTGCCGCTGTCCGCCGGACAGATTGATACCGCCCTCTTCCACAGGAAGTTCCAGACCCTGTCCCTTTTCCTGCACAAAATCATAGGCCTGGGCGGTTTTCAACGCTTCATAACATTCCTCATCGCTTGCCCCCGGATCCGCCATCCGCAGATTTTCCGACAGCGTTCCCGAAAACAGTTCCGCCTTCTGCGGCACAAGGGCTGTATTTTTAATAACAGAATCTTCCCGGAGTTCCGCAGCCGGTATACCGTTAAGCCGCACTTCTCCGCCGTCGGCATCGTACAGCCGCAGCATCAGATTAACCAGCGTGCTCTTGCCGGAACCGGTGCCGCCGATAATTCCGACCGTACTGCCGGACGGAATGGAAAAACACAGATCCTTCACCGCCGGCTCCGCGCCGTATCCGAAGGTAACATGATCGAACTCCACTCTCAGCGGTTTTCCGGATTCCAGTTCCTTTTCGCCGTCCTTCATGGAGTTCTTCACCTCGAAGAGCTCGGCAATCCGCCGCAGGCTGGCCAGGCCCCTGGATTCCAGAATGATCAGATTCGCCAGCTTAATAATCTCCACCAGGATCTGGGACATATAGTTCACGAGCGCTACAACCGTTCCGCGGGTGATGGCGCCTTCAAACACTTCTCCGCCGCCGACGTACAAAATGGCCACGATCGCCAGATTAATCGCCGCGTAGGAAAGCGGATTCAGCAGGCCGGATACCGCTCCCTGCTTCATCTGGCGGCTGTACAGCTCCCCGGACCGCTCCCGGAAAATCCGGACCTCATCCTCCTGGCGTCCGAAAGCCCGGATCACCCGGACCCCGCTTAATCCTTCCCGGACCGCCAGCGTGATCTTTTCCAGCATCTGCTGCACCCGGGTGTTCAAAGGCATGGTAATAACCAGGATGACAAATATCAGCGCGAAAAGCGCCGGCACCGTCACCCCGAAGATCAGGTTCGTCTTCCTCCCAATGATGCAGGCACAGACCGTCGCGCCGAGCACAATAAACGGCGAGCGCAGGAACAGCCGCAGGAACATGTTCACCGCCTGCTGCACCTGATTGATATCACTGGTCATGCGGGTGATCAGGACGGACGTCCCCACCGAATCGATTTCCTTATAACTCAGCGTATTGACGTGCCGGAACAGATCCTTCCTCAGCCCCGCGCCGGTGCCCGCCGCGCATTTTGCCGCAAAATACTGGGCGCACAGCGCCGCCGCGAACCCCACCAGCCCCAGCACGATCATCAATACCACCTGACGAAGGATATAGGCCGTATCTCCCGCCGGGATCCCGTTATCGATGATCCTCGCCACGATCACCGGGATCAACAGTTCAAAAGCCGCTTCAAGCATTTTAAAAAGCGGCGCAAGAATACTCTCTTTTCGATTTTCCTTCAGATATTTCCCGAGGATTCTCATAGCTTTCCAAGTATAGCACAACTGAAAACTTCTGTCTTTACAATTCAAAAGACCCGTGGTAGAATATGAAAGCTGACTCGGGGTTTGGCTCAGTTTGGCTAGAGCGCACGGCTGGGGGCCGTGAGGTCGCAGGTTCAAATCCTGTAACCCCGAT
>CADBNG010000181.1 GCA_902795985.1 uncultured Lachnospiraceae bacterium | reverse complement strand
TCCAGCTTGGAAGGCTGGTGTTCTACCATTGAACTACACCTGCAAATGAAAGTGTTATCCAGTAACTGTCACATTTTAACACGGTATTTTTTATGTGTCAATGCGAATTTTCCGGAACAGTCCGGTTTTTTTCGGAAATTTTCCGGTCCGCCATGATCTTTACCGTTAATAATCATTGGCAGGTTCTCCGGTGACGGACACCCAAAGGGGACGGAGCAGGGAGCGAAGGGGACTGTCCCCTTCGGGACTTCCTAAAAGGGTTGACGGAGAAAAAGGAAAATGCTAAAATATTACGAAAATATTAATTAATGGAACACAGGGGATTCAGACACTTGAAGCGAAACAGACGATTACTGACGGGAACCCTTACCGTTTGCCTGATTATTACTATTTTGATTTATTCTGTACCGGCACCCATGGCCGGTGTTTTTGCTGCGGAAACGCAGGAGACTTCTGTTGTTGAAACGCCGGAGCTGACGGAGGAGCCGGTGGAAACCGAAACGCCCGATCCGGAACCCACCGAAGAGCCGGTGGAAACCGAAACACCGGAACCCACGGAAGAACCGGTGGAAACTGAAACGCCGGAGCCGGAACCGACAGAAGAACCGGAACTGACAGACACACCGGAGCCGACGGAGGAACCGGTGGAAACGCCGACGCCGGAACCGACAGAAGAGCCGGTGATAACGGAAACGCCGACCCCGGAACCCACCATGGGACCGACGGTAACGCCGACACCGGAACCGAGTTTAACACCGAAGCCGGATGAATCGATAACGCCTACGCCGACACCGGAACCGAGCGAAACCCCGGATCCGGAAAAGGAAGACGAAGAAGATCCGGATAAGGATAAAGACGAAAAAGAAGACGAAGAAAAAGAGAAGAAGCCTCAGTTTGCCGGAGAAAGCGGCACAACGGACTTTGCGACGCTCCCCCTGCTCGACCTGAGCCCGGAAGAGCTGAAGGTCTGCTCATATTGCCGGAAAAAGAATCTCGGCGAAACGCAGACGGCTGTCCTTCTTGCCTACCTCAGAGCCCGCAGCGGTTCTCTGGACGCTTCTGCCGAAGACGGAGCGGGCATTCTGCCTGCTGTCGGGATTTCCAAAAACGGATATTTCCGCTGGTGCCGGCAAAACGGTCTGAATGAAGCGGATCTTGGCAATCAGCTGGATTACCTGTATTCGAAGATTATCAAAAAGAACGGGAAGATTCCGCTGAAAGACCGGTATATCAAGTCCTTTAAAAAGACGCAGGATGTCCGGAAGGCTGCGGTCGCCCTTTACAGGGCAGCGTCATCCGCGGACATTCAGTTCCCTTACTCCAGAGAGGATATCAACGGCGCCGTCGTTTCGGATGCCCAGAACCTTCTGGCCCTGTTCGGACTCGGCGGGGAAAAGAGGGAAGGAACTGCCGGTGTTGCCTATTACTGCCAGGGCAACTATTCGAACGTTCCTTATGATACCGGAACGGTTGCGGACAGCGGATGCGGTATTACCGCGTTTTCCATGGTGGCTTCAGAGCTGACAGGCCTGAATCTCGGGCCGGAAGCTGTCGCGACCTGGGCTTACGACAATGGCATCAATACCGTTACCAGCTGGGATTCCTACTGGGTGCTGGCTCACCGGTTCGGAGTGGAGTTCTGCGGTCAGTACGGCGGAGCCTATGACATCGCGGTTGAGGCGCTTCAGGAAGGAAAACTGGTCATCGTCAGCCTCCGTCAGGACGGATTCTTCACCACGTCCGATTCCGGACATTATATCCTGCTGACCGGCATCAGCGAAGACGGACGCATCTGCGTGAATGATCCCGCCAGCTATGAACGGAGTGTTTACGGGCCGTTTGAGTATTCCGAAATTTTCGGCTGCGCTCTGCAGTTCTGGATTTTCGGATAAAAACCGCCGGACATGTCTATAATCCTTTCATCGTCGAAGCCGCCCTGAATCCGGCAGGAAAGCGGGAAAGAAGAAAGCGAAGCGCCCGGAACCGGACCGTGTCCGGGATGGTTTCGAACCGGCGCGGACCGGCCCCGGTCTTCCGGAAAGGATTCCTATCAGCGTGCTTAAAACCAGGACCTGGATCATTTTAACAGTCTGCGCGGCGGCGGTCTGTCTGACAGCCGGCCTGTTTCTTTTACGCAAAGGGGCGGGAGACGTGACGGCGGTCGTAACGCAGGACGGAGAAGTGCTGTCTGAGATTCATCTCCAGGATGTAAAAAAGGAGTATTCCTTTACGGTGGAGGATCCGGACGGCCATTATAACGTGATTTCCGTCCGGCCGGGGATGATCCGGGTATCCGAGGCGGACTGTCCGGATCAGATCTGTGTAAAGCAGGACTGGGTATCCGGCGGCGTGACGCCCATCGTCTGTCTGCCCCATAAACTGATGATCACATTCGAAGGCCGTTCGGATACGGATGCCGTGGCCGGCTGAAGAGGAGAGAGGGTTTCGTGGCGAAAAGGATCACAACGGACGCGATGCTGACGGCTCTGGCCCTCGTGATTTTCGTGGTGGAAGCCATGATCCCGCCGGCCGTGCCCATTCCGGGCGACAAGCTGGGCCTGGCGAATATCATCACCGTTTTCGCGATGTTTACACTGGGTCCGAAAGATACGCTGGCGATCCTCCTGTGCCGGATTTTTCTGGGAAATCTCCTGACAGGCCAGATGGTTTCCTTTCTCTTTTCCCTGACAGGAGGGATGTTCTGCTATCTGATCATGCTTCTTCTGCGGAAAATCCTGACCAGGAACCAGATCTGGGTCTGCAGTGTTATCGGCGCGGTGTTTCATAATGCCGGACAAACCGTCGCGGCCATGCTGATCCTTCGGACAACGGCGGTAATCGTTTATTTTCCGCTGCTGGCGTTTTCCGGAATTGTTGCCGGCTTTTTTACCGGGATGGCGGCGCAGCTGATTCTGCGGCGTTTTGAGCGTTCCGATCTCTACCGGAAGGTATTCCCGCCGCAACAAGGTCCCGCCGGGGAACGGGATCAATAAGAATGCCAAATCTGCCATGCGGCGCATGGCTTATAATATCGAGGCTTTGAATGGTAAGAAGAATCATTCAATATGTAATCGGATTAATGCTGATGGCGATCGGACTTGTTATGTGCAAAAAGTCCGAGCTGGGGCTGGCGCCTTTCTCGTCCGCTCCGGCAGCGCTCTGCGACGTGACCGGATTCTCGCTGGGCGCGACCACGATTATTTTCCAGCTGATCTGCGCGGCGGCGATCTTTGTCATTATCCGGAAAATCACCCTGAAATCGGTCCTGACGATCGGTGTGGCTTTTGTGTTCGGATGGCTGATTGACCTGATGATGCCGTTTGTGGGAACCACGGATACCTTCGGACTGAGGCTTCTGATGAATGTTCTGGGGCTGACCATTGCCGCGCTGGGCATCGTCTGCATCGTCGGCTCGGACCTGATGATGCCGTCCCCTGACGCGCTTCTGCGCAATATCTCCATTGTCTATAAAAAATCCTATCCGCTGGTGAAAAACCTTGGAGACGGATTCTGGGTAGTTGTGACGCTGATTATTGACCTGGCCGCCTTCGGGAGGATCCACTCCATCGGGCTCGGGACGGTCCTGGCCGTTATCCTGTCCGGGAGGCTGGTGAAACTCTTCCAGTGGATGTTCCCGTGGCTGAATGTGGTCAAGGAGCCGAAACTGTAAAAGCCGCATGCGCGGCTTTTTCTATGTTCAGCGGTATTTCAATTCCGGCGCAGCGGTTCCGGCGACATTTTGCACATCCCATGAAATGAAAGCCCACCCGCTGATGCCGTCAAACATCTCCGGCATATAATCAATACGCGGGAAATATCCCATCTTAAGAATTGTATCAATACAGGAACGGAAATATTCAAGGGATTCTTCCGCCGAGGAATGCATACCGCTGATTATCCGGTCTTCTTTTGTCACGTATATGGTGATGCAGACCCTTTTCCGCGCTTTGGCGGTAAGCTTCGGAAGCACGATGGCCGTCATCCGCCGGACAGGCCATCTGACGATTGATATGTTAACCTACGCCGGGCCGCAAAAGAGGGCTGTCTTCTGACGTGATCGAATGTCCTCCGACAGAACATCACTGTGAGACAGCCCTCTTATGTCAATGGTAAGCTTCTTTAACGGTTCGGCGTAGACGGCTCATCGATTTCGATGACGCCGTCCTCAGGCAGGGAGGCTTTCAGTTCCTCGAGGATCTGGTACATGTCCGGGCCGAGATCATAGCGGGCGGGCTTGTAAGGCTCTTCGCCGTTTGCGAGAGCGTCGAGGCCGGCTTTAATCTTCGCCGGGGTGGCGGGAAGCTCGTAAATACGCACGCCGCAGGCGTCCTTGATGGCATTCAGAACCGCGGCGTGGGCCGAGGACTGGAAGACTTCGGAGCAGCCGGAGGAGCCGTGCGGGCCGATGCCGCGGGCGTTTTCCGTGTAGTCGACGGTGAAGTTTTCGCCGTCCGGGATATCGTTGGCGGTGGGAACGCCGCAGGCGAGAACGTGATTGTGCTTATGATAGTCTTCGTAGATTTCCGTCAGGGCGAAACCGATGCTGTGGGACATGCCGCCGTAGGCCTGGCCGTCCACGGCAAGATAGTTGCCGACGACACCGACGTCACAGTAGCAGTGCATGGCCGTGCAGGCTGCTTTGCCGGTTTTGGCATCCACCTCGACTTCCGAAACATAAACGGCATACATATACGCCGGGGAGGTGTCTCCGGATCCGTCCGTCGGGCTGGTGGAGCGAAGCCCCAGGCTGGCGAGATTGAAGACGCAGGTATAATCCGTGTCAATGCCTTCCGCAACCATTTCGTCGTAGGTACGGTACGTGCCGTCTTCTTTGCGCATGGCATCCATCAGTTTGCCTGCGGTCATCAGCGTGGCGTTGCCGTTCATGAAGTGGGAACGGCTGGAGCCGGCCAGACCGGAGTTGGGGCAGGTTTTGGTATCGTTAATGCACAGATGAACCTGCTCCGGCTTCAAACCGAGGGGACGGAGGGCTTCGACTACATGGACGAGGGTTCCGATGTCACCGCCCTGGCCGAGATCTTCCCAGGTGTTGTAGACGGAAACGGAGTTATCCGGATTCAGCTTCATCCGGCAGCCGGCTTCGTCCATTCCGCCGCTGGAGCAGTTGTAGGCGCCGAGGCAGATGCCGACGCCGCGCATCTTTTCCGGAGTGCTTTCCTTATGGGCGCGTTCCTTCAGGGAATAATAAAGGTCCCTGGCTTTGAGCATCAGTCCTTCATAGGAATAATCCTTAAAGGGGGCGCCGGAAAGCATGGTGTCGCCGGGACGGGCGATGTTGCGGAAACGCCATTCCCAGGGGTCCAGCCCGGTCTTTTCCGCCATGACGTCGGCGGTCGTCTCCATGGCCATCATGCACTGGGGAGCGCCGTAGCCGCGGTAGGCGGTGCCGAAACCATGGTTGGTGTAGACTACACGGCAGAGGCCGCGGGCG
>CADBNG010000180.1 GCA_902795985.1 uncultured Lachnospiraceae bacterium | reverse complement strand
TTTTATAATAAAAAGGGAAATTCAAAAACCATGAGATTTATTCCATTTCGGAATAGAGGTGCCTATGTCTTCCATCAAATCCTTCCGGGAATTTCTGACCCTGTCCGAATACCTGAATTTCAGTACCGCCGCGGAAAGTCTTTATATTACCCAGCCGGCTTTAAGCAAACATATCAGTGCCCTGGAAACCGCGCTGGATACAAAGCTTTTCGAGCGAACCACCCAGAATGTCACGCTGACGCCGGCCGGAGAACTTTTCCGGAAACGGATTACTGCCCTCGTAGATGATTACGATGATATTCTCTCCTGTCTGCGGATGCTGAAAGCCGACTACAGCAGCCGCCTGCGCATCGGCTGTCCTTATTACGCGATCGGCGATTATCTCGGCAGCCTGCCCGAGCTGTTTGCCGGGGAATATCAGGAAATCCGCCTCCAGTATTCCGTCGGGGATCCCTACGAAATCATGCGCATGCTGATCGAAAAAAAGGTGGATCTGTCCATCGCGCCGAAGTATCCGATCCCCCACGCCGGACATCTGAAGTGTTTTGATCTTTTTCAGGAGCGGCTCGGGGTGCTGATCAGCACCGGAGACCCTCTGGCAGCGCAAAAAGAGCTCTCCCTGAAGGACCTGAAGGACCGGACGTTTTTCAGTGTCGGAAACGTCTATTTCAACGCCTCCTGGCATCAGACGGTCAGCCTCTGCCAGAACGCCGGCTTCACTCCGAACGGCCCGGCCCTGTTCAACCAGATGGAAGCCCTGATCATGGGCATCCGCCACGGCGACGGAATCACCGTAATCGGCAGCCATATGCGCGGGCAGGAATCGGACCGGGTTGCTTTCCGCCCCTTAAGCGATCCCGGATGCGAGCGTACGGTGTGCATCTGGTACGATCCGGCCAATAAAAACGACGCCATCGGCAAATTCATCGATTTCTATGCGGAGCACCGGTGACAGTCCTGCTTATAACGGAGTATTCTGTTCCGTTCTGGCGTGAAAATAATACTCCGCTTCGGCGAACGCCAGCTCATCCCCGTCAGACAGGCGGAAAGGCACTTCTTTCGGAATAAAATGTCCGTTCACCTTCGTTCCGTTCCTGGACCCTTCGTCGACGATTTCATAAGAATCCCCCCTGCGGATCAGCCTCGCGTGACGCCGGCTGACCGTTGCGTGTTCAATCCGGATGTCGTTGAGCGACCGGCTCCTGCCGATACGGCATTCGTTTCCCTGAACCGGGATATCCTCCCCGCTGAACAGATCCTTCGGAATCAGGACAAAGGTTCCCGGTCTTTCTTCGTCTTTTCGCGGGGTTACCAGCACTGTACCGGGACTTTCTTCCATTCTCCGGAAGTTTTTTTCCTCTCTTTCATCCAGATAAGCCCGGAAAAAATCCAGATCCTCTTTTGCTTCTTTCTGCCTTTTCTGTCTTTTCAGTTCAGAATGATCTGTCGTGATCCGGATCCAGAAGGCGCGCATTTTTTCCCGGAAGGGCGGCCGGCCGGAGGGGATCTCCTTCTTTTTTCCGGAGCGGGCCGGCTCTTTTCCGGGCTTTTTCGGTTTCTTCGCGGTTTTCCTGTTTTCCGGTGCATTCATGCTCTCCCAAAACTGCGGCTCCTGTTCTGCCTCAAAAAATGGGGCTTCTCTCTCTGCTCCGGGATAACTGTCCGGATCCTTCCCGCCGGGCATCAAAGTGCTGCCGATCCGCCGGAGTTCCTCTGCCGTCACCCGGCCGGAAACCCCGGCCCGGTACAGCGCATAGCCCATTTCCGCCGCTTCACGGTCTTTTTGCGGAAGCCTGGAAAGAAGGAGTTCGCTCAGTTTCAGCAGATCCTTCTTCCGGTCGGCTTCCTCCACGGGGAACAGGCCGAAGCGGAATTCCCGGCGTAACGGGTCGATAAAAATCCTGTCCGGATGCACCATCAGGTACTCCGTACCGATCAGATAGGACTGAAGCTCGTCCATGACGCCTCCCAGACTCCGGACCAGATCCCGGATCAGGCCCGCATCCGCCGGATGTTCGGCCAGAAAGGACGAAAGAGCGGTCAGGCCGGTAACGTCGTAGCAGAACTGTTCCGTTCCGTCCACGACTGCCGAAGTAAAGGTCAGGAGGCGGCCGATCCCGTTTTCCGAAGCCATCCGGAAGACATAAGAACTGCGCAGGGCGCCCGGTTCTTCTATCCGCACCGCCATATATCTTCTGTTCACATTTTCCCGAAATTCAATTTTCATGTCCCTTCCCCTTTTTCCTCTCCTTTGAACGCTCCGCGGAGCAGATATGTGATTCTCTTCAGCCGCGCCGGATCCGCTTTCATTACAGTGGCATCTCCCGATACGGCAAACCGACCGCCGAACACCTCCGGAAGCACTTCCGCGCTCCAGCTCACCCGGATCCGGACTCCGGACGATACCTCGGCGGAAACCTTCCCGGTATCCAGCGGGATTTCCCGGATCCGTTCCTCCATTCTCTGCTTTGCCGCATTATCCGCATCTTTGGTTCCCGCCCCGGATTCCGTTCCCTTTAACGCCGCCTCGACCGCGGCGCCTCGGCACCAGTTCAACTGATGAGTGTAGTAACAGAAGCCGAGAAGCAGGGCGATGACGGTCAGCGCTAAGGGCAGGATAACGGCAGCCTCAACCGTAAATACCGCCCGGGCCCATTGACCGGAGCCCTCTTTTCCAACAGTCCTTTTCTTACGGCTTTCCGGGAAGGATACAAACCCGGGCGCCTGTTTTCCTGAACGTCTGATGTCCTGATTCATTTCTCTCCTCCCCATCGTCCGGGATCTCAAAACATCCTTTCCTGTCGAATCCTGATCTGCCTGTTTCCCGCCGGCCAGGGGGATTTGCAGCGTAACAGACCGGTTCACGATAGTTCTCTTTATAAAAAGCCTTACACAAACAGCACAGCCGCGAGGCCTGCCGTCAAAAAGGGAACAAAAGGAATCTCCCTGTTGCCCCGCCGGATCAGCCACACTGCCGACGAAAAAGCCGCCGCCATCAGTGTCCCGCAAAACAGAGCCGCCCACACCGTTCCGAAATCCGTCCACATGCCGACTGCCCACAGCACAAGGGCATCCCCTTTCCCGATCTGGCCATCTGAAAAATGAGAAATCAGCAGCACAAGGATTCCGGGAGCGGCCGCGCAGAGGATCCAGACGGCCTGCGTCCTGCAGATTCCGGCGGTGTAGACAACCCCTTCCGCCGCGCAGAGCAGCGTAAGCACCGGATAAATCTCCTTTTTTCTCAGGTCGCGGACCGTATCCGCCCCCAATACGATCATCAGGGGAAAAAGCACCGTACTCATGCTGCCTTCGCCGCGCACCGGCTGCACCGGCACAGCGATCCGTCCAGTTCATCCTTCGGGACCAGGCGGACACTCCGGGTCAGGCCGGCACAATGGGCAGAGGTATGGTAACAGTCCCCGTAGGGTGTTATGTAAACCGAAGAACCGGATGCTCCGGCTGCCGCGCATTTTTCACAGGCATGATACTTTCCACCGTACTCATTGCGTCTCCAGGAAACCGAAGCCGCAGATACCGGGGTAATGCGCAGGTCCAGATGCGTACAGTGTTCATCCGTGTGGTATACGCTTTCATAATCGGTCACATATACCATATCCGACGCGGACGTCTCTCCTTCCGCAGCGGAATTCGCGTCCCGGCCATTCCACACCCGTACGTACGCCCGGCAGGGAATCAAAGCCGACGCCGCCCCCTCCGGCAGGAAATACGGAGTAAACAGCCAGGGGATATCCAGGTCGATGAAGCGTTCCTCGGATCCGCCCATATCCGTTATCGCCGCCGTTTCGGCAGCGTCCCGCAGAGCAGACGCCTTTTTCAGTGTCATCCCGTAGACATTGATGATACTGATCAGGCAGATTACACAGAGGAAGAACAAAGGAAGCGCAAAGGCCGCCTCCGCTGTAAGGCTTCCCCTGGAAAAACCGCAAAAGGCTGCCCTTCGAAGCCGTCTGCCATTGCTTTTCTCCGGGAAGAAAAGCCTGCCACTAAAGATCGTTCCGTAATCCGGAAGAGAGATTTGATTAAAGATTTGATGCAAAGAACTGCCTTTACGGCAAAGACCGGCATCCGGAACAAAGGGCACCCTTTTGAGGTTTTTCCGTTTTTTCCTACATTTTGTCATAACCGAAACTCCTGACCAGTGCGGCCGGATGACCGCCGATACGGCCGTCCAGCTGAATTTCCATGCTGCAGATGCAGGTATCGATCGCAAACCCGCTTCCTCCTTCACTCTGACGCCGGTTGTACTCCAGAAGGTCCGTAATGCCGGCAACCAGCTTACTGCTGCTCTTCATCATGAGAAGGATACAGAGATACTCTTTATAATCGAACCCCTTCTGACGATCCGCGGGAGTGGTATGAATCGACAGCGAAGCCAGATCCTCCAGGGGAAGCTGCCAGGTCAGCGGATCTTTCAGCAACGGGATTCTTCCGCCGGCCAGCAGGACTTTGATGTCCATCATGCTTTCTCCGAAAGCCCAGCACAGTATCAGAATCGCCGATACCAGCTCCGCCGCCTCCGGAATGAACAGGGCCGCCGCAATCAGGAGCCCCAGGGCATCCGCTTCCGCCTTTTTCTCCGCATCCGTCATCAGATAGACAGAATTCAGGGTTTCCCGTATCAGAAGAAGACGTTTCAGCACCGATTTCAGATTGTCCGCGTCGCCCGCTTTCCCCGCTACCGCATACTCCGCCTGATACCGGAAGTCTCCCTCCGTCTCATCCGTGAATGCCGGGAAATAATCGACAATATACTTTGACAGAAGGAAGCGGTCCTCCGGCGAACTGCTTTCCTTCGGCATGACGCCCATGCCTGTCCGGAGGGTTCTGGAGGACGGCAGCGCCCTCTTGTCAATTCTCCCGGTGGAGATCCGCGCGGGATCCGGAACAGCCCATGCAAAGATCCCCAGCTTTTTCAGGCGGTATACGGTATCGATGGGGTTCCGGACCGGTTCCGCCGGAGGCGCTTCTTCAGGCGCCGGAGTCTCTTCCGATGCCTTTTCCGCCTCTTCCTGCCTCTTCCGCTCCTGCGCTTCCCGGCTCTGCGTCTCGTATTCCTCCCTGAGACGGTTCATCATCTCATCCTTCCCCTCCTCGGCCGACTCGGCAATCAATGCCGCTTCGCTGAACTGCTCCACCGCTCCGCCGAGCAGATCCATGCCGATCTTTGCCCGCATCAGTTCCCGTATCTGGGTCTTTAAGGCTTCCCCTCCGGAGTCCGTTGCCAGAACACAGCCGGTTATGGCTTTCTGTTCTATTTCAATGCGAAAGAGGTTCGACGGGAGTCCCCCGGCCGGAAGGATTCCGGAAGAGAGCGCCTTTTCGGTCGTTTCCGTTGTTTTTTTCAGGAGTTCACCCGCTTTTAAAGTCCCGGAGTTATAACCCCCGTCGATAAAAAGCAGCCCGTATTTTTCATACAGCACCCGGTCATACTCACCGAACAGCGAGAACAGCCCTTCATCTGCCGCCAGGGAGAGCATCGCCCTTCCGCAGGAAAGACGGGCGGAATCCATCGCTGTAAATATCAGCGAAACGATCACGCACAGGACCAGGCTCAGATAAACGGTAATGCTGCCTTTTTTCATAAAATGAAACCACTCTTTCACGTTTTTTGGAGGGAAAGAAACCGACCAGGCCTTAACCTGAACTGCCTTCCGGCAGGGTTTCACTAGATCTTATTGCTTTGCGTTGTGACTTTACTGAGTATGGTTTTCACCAGGCTCGTAAGCTGTTCTTTGAAGATGACCACCAGGGCGATCAGAACGACCAGGATGAGGATGATTTCCACGGTGCTGACCGCGTCCTCCTCCAGGAAGAAATCCCGTATGACTTCCAGCATGTATTCCACCT
>CADBNG010000179.1 GCA_902795985.1 uncultured Lachnospiraceae bacterium | reverse complement strand
GCAGATGTTAATGCCGCGGGCGCCCTGCTCCTTGGCCAGAGCGATCATTTCCGGATCCTGCGCGTAAAGAACGATCATTTCGGAAAGGGAAGGATCGTGGCCGTGTACGACGATGTTGACCATATCCTTTTCCATGACGCCAAGATTGGCCGTTGTGTCAATGGGCATCGGGGTTCCGAACAGGACGTCGGAGAATTCCGTTCCGCACATGGAACCGCCCCAGCCGTCGGACATGCCGGCGCGCAGGGCCTGATGCAGGAGCGCTTCCGCTTCCGAAGAGCAGCCCATGTGGGTCATGTGCAGGGAAGTGGCAACTTCACGGTCGATGGCGCGGGGCTGCAGTTCCTGCTGCTCCCAGATCTTCTGGGTATGCTCCGGCGCGCGGGTAAGCCAGCGCTGTACGCCGAAGGGCTTGCCGTATTCCATCAGGGCGGTTTCGGCTACTTCGTGGGCAAGGTCGTAGATATCCTTGTCCTCCGTTGCAATATCCCATTCTCTGGCAATCTTTTTCAGCTTCTCGGGATCCTTTACCTGATACGCTCCGCCGGGAGTGGTGCTGTAAAGGGTATGGCAGATTGACCGGCCGTGATCGGAGTGCGTCGCGGCTCCTCCGGCCGTAAAGTTCAGATAGTTCCGGGCGACGATGCCGTCCGCATCACATCCGCATATGCCGCGGGGGGATTTCGGTGTGATCCGGCACGGACCCATGGAGCAGAAACGGCAGCAAATGCCCATCTCACCGAATTTGCAGTGGGGGGATTGGTTCTTTACGCGCTGCTGCCATGAATCCGCTCCGACCTGCTGCCCTGTTGCGAGCAGCTGAGTAGTAGCTCGTTCCATCTGTTCAACTGTGATAAGATCCATGTTGTCGGATGTACCTCCTTGTTGGTTATTATCATAAATTTATCATAAATTATTTTGTTTATTTTACATTAAGAAAGGCTCTTTCGCAATGGGCGGAAATGAATTTGTTAAGGAATTAACAAATTGTTGTGACAGAAAAAAGGAGCCGCGGATTTTATGGTGCGTTTCTTACAAAAAAATGCGGATTTTCTCACAGATTCTCCAAAGCAGGCGGCGAAAAACAGGCTCCTGTTTAAGGCGAAAAACAGGCCTCTATTTATTGGAAGAAAAGGAGATAAAAGGGACAGGCGCTTTGCGCAGAAAACATCACACAGTGCCTGCCCATTTTGTATCATAGCAGGTCTTCCGGCTTCAGGGGAACCAGTTTTCGGGAAAGAGGGACGGACCGGCAGAATTCGAAGAACTCTTCCGGGGCCTTTGCGGGGATCCGTCCTGCTTTGCGGAAGACGCAGAGATTGCGGATCTGTCCCGGCGCCGCAAGCGGAACAGCGGCCAGCTCCCGGTTTTCAATATCGGCGGCAAGGGAGACGTTGACAAGGCCGGCCAGGGATTCCGTCATGACCAGCTTGGCCATTTCAAGGATGGAGTGGGCTCTGGCCTGAACCCGGGGAGCGGTACCGGAGCGCTCCATGGAATCCAGAAAGGCGCCGGCGCTGGCAAACTGGCGGTTCAGAAGAACCATCGGCAGTCCGGCAATCATTTCCCGGGTAATGACCGGCTCGTTTGCCAGAGGATGGTCCCTGCGGAGCAGGATGGCCGGGAACAGGGCATGAACCGGCAGAACCTCCAGACCCTGGGGGAACGGTTCGATTCCGAAGCCGAGCAGGGCGCTGCCGGAAGCCACCGCGTCTTCACATTCCTTCTGTGAAAGCTCATGGACGGTGACGGTGTATTCCGGGTGCAGCTTTTTGAAATCCCGGATTGTCCGGGCGGCGTATTCGGCCAGTGTGCCGACGGCCGCGGTGATATTGAAATGATTAAGGTTGAAGGACCGGTCGGAGAGACGGGAGCGGCACTGCTCATATTCGTCCAGCATGGAATGGGCATATGCGCTGAACCAGGTGCCTTCCGGCGTAATTTCCAGCCCGTGCGCGGTGCGTTCGAACAGACGGCAGCCCATTTCTTCCTCCATCCGGGAAACAGCCTTCATCAGCCCCTGGGAGGACATGTTCAGATCCGCGGCGGCGGCAGTGATGTTTCTGGTTTTCGCAAGCCTGAGAAAATAGTTCAGGTACTGGATGTTCATCGCTTCTCTCGGATAGTGTCCGACGATCTATCGCTGTATCACATAGAATTATACCATTTTTAAAAGCCATTGCAATCGATCCGGGACAATGGTAACATCCGTTTGAGAGCGGTTTTCCTGCCCCGCGGGTCCGTGCTTTTGGGAAATCCCGGGAAACGGCATTTGTGGACCGCATGACACGAAATCCTTAATGAAAATGCTTCCGGAGGATGACAGAATGTATGAATTATCAAAAATGACCCCGCGCGTTGAAAAAATGCGCGCGATGTACCGGGACACGGTTCCCTACATCGATATCGAACGCTACCGGCTCGTTACCGAATTCTATAAAGCGAACCGGAATGTGCGCAGCGTCATGAAGCGGGCGCTGAATTTCGCGAACCTTTGCGACAAGATTCCCGTGTTCATCCGTGACGACGAACTGATCGTCGGCAGCTACACCGCTACGTACAAAGCATCGGCGCTTTATCCCGAATACAGCATCGCCTGGCTGGAACAGGAGCTGCGGGACGGGACCATCAGCACCCGGGAAGAGGACAAATACCTGGTCCGGGACGAAGACCGGGATTATATTCTGGAAACGATTCCCTTCTGGGACGGCGAGTGCCTCTGCTCGCTCGTGAACCCGTATTATCCCGAAACATATAAGGCCATTGCCAACAACGGCGTGGAGACCTTCGGCGCGAAAGACTGCTGTCCGCAGCCGATCGGGCATTTTGCTCCCAATTATCATGTGGCCGTTAAAAAAGGATTTGCCGCGGTCAAGGCCGAGGCTGACGCGAAGATTGCGGAGATCGAGGCAAACGCCATTCACGGCTCCGCCGGCCCGTACAATTTCTACCGGGGCGTTTCGATTGTCTGCGGAGCGATGATCCGCCTTGCCAAACGGTATTCTGCGGAATGCGCGAAAATGGCGGAAGCCTGCCCGGATCCGGTCCGGAAGGCGGAACTGCAGCAGATTTCCGAAACCATGGGTTGGATCATGGAGAATCCCGCGAGAAACTTCCGCGAGGCCATTCAGGCGGTCTGGTTTTACGAAATGTGCGTCCTGATGGATGCCAACATGCACGGAACCTCCCTGGGAAGGATTGACGCGGTGCTCGGTGATTTCGCCGAAAAAGACATCGCCGACGGTGTGCTGACCCGGGAAGAAGCCCAGGAGCTTGTGGATCTGTACTGCCTCAAGGTCGCCGAATGCAACAAGGCCTGGGGCGCCCAGACGGCGAAATCCGCGCCGGGATATACCTCCGGCCAGCTGATTACCGTGGGCGGAACCCGGAATAAGCATGGCGATGACGGAACCAATATCACCACGTACATGTTCCTGGAATCCGTAGGCCGGATGAAACTGCATTCCCCGCCCATGGCGCTGCGCGTGCATCCGAAGATGCCCGAGGACCTCTGGGACTGCGCGCTTGAGGTCAATAAGGCCGCGGGAGGTGTTCCCAGCTTCTATTCGGACAATCTGGTGATTCCCGCGCTGGAGAAGAGGGGCATTTCACCGGAGGATTCCTGGAATTACTGCCTGATCGGCTGCGTGGAGCCTTCCATCGGCGGAGAAGAGTGGTGCGCATGCGGCGGCGACGGCGTGGACAGCTACACCAATTTCGCGAATATCCTGGCTCTTGCCCTCAATAACGGCAAATCCTATATGAAGGGCCCGATGTCGGATACCGGGACCCAGCTGGGTCCGCAGACCGGATACCTTTACGAAATGAAGGATATCGAAGAGGTCAAGAAGGCCTATAACACTCAGATGGAATACTGGGTAAAATGGCATGCGACGATGACGAATATCCATGAAGCCGTTACCCGCTACGAAATTCCCCAGCCGGTCGTTTCCGCGACGATGACGGGATGCATGGAGAGCGGAAAGGACGTCATGGACGGCGGAAGCAAATACAATTCCACCGGAATGTCCGGAATCGGGCTGGGCAACGTCGCCGAATCTTTAAACGTCATCAACGAACTGTGCTTCAAGCAGCATAAATGCACCACGCGGGAGCTCTATGATGCCCTGATCAACGACTGGGAAGGCTATGAAGAGCTTCGCCAGATGATTATCGGCGATATCCCCCACTACGGGAACGGAGATCCCGAGCATGATGAATTCACCCGGTATGTGGCGGAATCCTATGCGGATTATGTGGTGACCCAGGAAACCCACCGGGGGCATTTCGCAGCGGGCATGTATCCGGTGACCATGAACGTTGTGTTCGGCATGTTTACCCCGGCGACTCCGGACTCCCGGCGCAGCGGCGACCCCCTTTCCGACGGTATTTCCGCCGTACAGGGATTCGATGCCAGCGGCCCGACCTCCGCTCTGCGCAGCGTCACCTGTTTTGACCATACCAAATATTCCAACGGCATCCTGCTGAACATGAAGTTCCATCCGACGGCCATCAATTCCGCCGACGGTACCGGAAAGCTGAAGAATCTGCTGAAAACCTATTTCTTCGGCATGGGCGGCATGCAGATGCAGATGAATATCGTCTCTGCGGACACCCTTCGGGATGCCCAGGCGCACCCGGAAAACTATAAGGACCTGGTGGTCCGTGTGGCCGGTTTCTCCGCCTATTTCGTGGAGGTGTACAAAGCGTCCCAGGATGATCTGATCCGCAGGACGGAACTGAACCTGTAATACGTGCGGCAGGTTGACAAAAAACCATCGCTGATGTATTCTTGAGCGGACGTAAAATTGAATATCCGGTGAAGCATTCGGAATCCGGTCCGAAATAAAGAAAAAGAAACCGAATGTGGAGGAAGCTCTGGAGAATCCCGTAACCGAGCGGGTGCCGAAGGTGCAAGGCCGAAAAGTCGAATCTCTCAGGCAAAAGGACAGAGAATTTTACCAGACATTATCCGGCGGCAGGAAACGTTTCCTGCCGCCTTTTTTGACGACAGGGGACGGTTTGGCGACAGGGGGACGCTTCCCTGTCGCCAAAAACAACAGCTATGACGACAGGGAACCGTCCCCCTGCCGCCAAAAAATAACAGCTATTAAAAAACTGCAAGCATTTATTCATTCCATATTGACTTTCATGTGTTAATATGGAATCAACAGGAGACTATTTGCATGATCAAAGGAGGAACAGGATTGAACTGGAGCGCAGTTACACCCAGGGTCGCCGCCATGCGGAACCGCTATCGTACGACCGAGCCGAGACTGGATACGAACAGATTCCGGATTGTGACCGATTTTTACAAGGAAAACCCCCAGCTTACGGGCATTCTGAAAAGAGCAAAGAACCTGAAAAATCTCTGCGAGAAGCTGCCGGTCCTGATCAACGAGGACGAGCTGATCGCCGGCGAGATGGTTACCAGTTACCGGGGAAGCGCCATTTTCCCGGAAGTCACCTTCAGCTGGATTGTGGACGAGCTGGAGAACGGGGATCCCGGTGCCCGGGAATCCGATCCCTATATCGTATCGGAAGAGGATAAGGAATACATCCTTTCCACCAAGGATTTCTGGCTCAAAAACAACATGAGCGCGAAATTCGACGAGTATCTTCCGGAAGGGTACAAGCCCCATGCCGGGAACGGCATGCTGATGTTCAACGAGAAGGGCAATACCAATACCCCGGTGGGCCATTTTGCCATAAACTACTGGAAGGCCACCCAGAAGGGCTGCGGCGCCATCCGTGCCGAGGCAATGGAGAAGCTGGCGGAACTCGAGGCCACCGGCATCATGGGCGAAAACAACAAAAAATACAATTTCTACCGCGCCGTCACCATCGTCTGCGATGCCATGATCATCTGGAGCAAACGGTACGGTGCCGAAGCAAAGCGTCTGGCGGAACTGGAACAGGATGAAAAACGCCGGGCCGAGCTTCTGGAGATGGCGGACAGCTACAACTGGATCATGGAGAACCCCTGCCGGAATTTCCGGGACGCGATCCGCTGCATCTATCTGTATCATCTGGGCCTCTGCCTGGACGGACAGCTGCACGGACTCAGCCTCGGCCGCTTTGACCAGTACCTCGGTTCCTATTACGAGGCGGATCTGGCGGCAGGCAACATCACCCCGGAAGAGGCGCAGGAACTGGTGGATCTGTTCTGCCTGAAGCTGGCGGAAAACAATAAGATGTGCCAGTACAACCCGGCGACAATCGCCAACCCGGGCTATACCAGCGGAACGCTGATCACCCTCGGCGGCGTGGACAAACACGGCGACGATGCGTCCAATCCGATCACCTATATGGTACTCGAGACGGCTGCCCGTCTGAAGCTGCATTCCCCGCCACAGGCCCTTCGTATTCATGACAAGACCCCGGACGACCTCTGGGATCTGGCCATTGAGACAACCAAGATCGCCGGCGGCGTACCGACGTTTGAATACGACGGGGTGATCATTCCGGCCCTGATGAAGAGAGGGCTTCCCCTGGAAAGCGCCCGGAATTACACCCTGATCGGCTGTGTGGAGCCCTCCGGCTGCGGAGATGAGTGGGCCCAGCCCGGCGGAACGGGATGCGAGTCCTACATCAACCTGGTGGGAGCGGTCCTTCTTGCCATGAACAACGGAACGAACCCCATGCCGGGTCCGGACGGAAAAATCAAGGAGCATACCGGCCTTCAGCTCGGTTATCTGTATGATTACAGGACGTTTGAGGAGTTCCAGGACGCGGTAAAGCAGCAGATCGAATACTTCTGCCGCTGGCATGTAGCCTGTGAGAACATCTGGGAGAGCGTCGCGGAGCAGGAGCATCCGCTGCCGATCGTGTCCGCAATGATGGACGGATGCATGGAAAAGGGCAAAGACGTAATGTCCGGCGGCGCGAAGTACAACTCCACCGGAAATTCCGCGATCGGTATCGGCAGCGTGGCCGAGTGCCTCAACTGCATCAAATATGTGGTTTTCGATAAAAAGATCTGCACCGCGAAGGAAATGTACGACGCCGTTATGGCCAACTGGGAAGGCTATGAGGAACTGCGCCAGATCATCGTGAACGAAGTGCCCCATTTCGGCAACGGGATCGAGGAATGCGACCAGTTCTCCCGCTGGACGGCCAACGTTTACGCCGACGTGATCAATTCCTCCACCGGTCCCCGCGGCGGCTGGTCCGCCGGATGCTATCCGGTGACCCTCAATACCGTCATGGGCTGGTACACCTGGGCGACCCCCGACGGAAGAAAGAGCGGCTCCCCGCTTTCCGACGGAATCTCCCCGGTTCAGGGTTATGACAAGAGCGGTCCGCTGGCGACGCTGAATTCCGTACTGGGCTATGACCAGACAAAATACGGAAACGGCACGCTCCTGAACATGAAATTCCATCCCACCGCGCTGCGCGGCGAAGAAGGAAACAAAAAGCTCCGCGCCGTGATGCAGACCTATTTCGACCGCGGCGGCATGGAGATGCAGCTGAATATCATTTCCTCGGATACCCTGCGCAAGGCCCAGGACAACCCGGAGGATTATAAGGATCTCGTAGTACGTGTTGCCGGCTTCTCCGCCTATTTTGTCGAGGTGTTCAAGGAGTGTCAGGACGACCTGATCCGCAGGACCGAAATGTCCATCTGATCCGCAAAAGGAGGACTTTGTCATGTCGGAAGCATTAACGGGCAGGATCTATGATATCCAGGGCTTTTCCGT
>CADBNG010000178.1 GCA_902795985.1 uncultured Lachnospiraceae bacterium | reverse complement strand
CAACATCTCTTATATTAGCACAAAACACAAAGAGGGAACAGTAAAGAATCTATAAATCGACCCTATCGTTTTTTCCGATAAGGGACCGTGGGATACATGGCTGCCGCTATTTTTATGATCCTGTTTTCCAGTCCTCTCTGCCGGCCCGGATCTGTTCAAGTACCTTTTCCAGTTCCGCTGCCAGCATCCCGTCCTCCGCCACCCGGTCCACAATGCCGAAGCGCTCCGCGTCTGAGGCTGTGAACAGTTCTCCGAAGTAAAAACATTTCAGGGCTGCCTTTTTGGGGATGACTCCCATCGTGTTTACCATGGCATTGCACGCAAAATCATTATGCCTGATCTCCGGATATCCGAAGCGGGCACTTTTTGAAGCAATCACATAGTCAGCTTTCAGCGGAAGGCTCATACCGCCGCCGGAGCACTCGCCGTTGACTGCTGCGATCAGCGGGACGTGGATCCCGCGCATGACACGGTTGCGGATGTCAAGCTGGTCCGAGAACAGCCGCCTCTCCCGGCTGCTCTCCGGATGGTGCCGGATCCCGCCGAGATGAAACTTTCCGCCTGTTCCGGTCACGGCAATTGCCTTGAGTCCCGGCACAGTATTTCCGACTGCGTATGCCCCCGCCAGTTCCATGCTGGAGCGCCAGTCAAATCTCTGTCCATAACCTGGCGTATTCAGCTGAATATATTCCACATCGTTCCGGAATTCGAAAAGCACAGCATGCTCCGCATCTTCAGGAAACTCATAATTTACTTCCGGCTCCGCTCCGGTTCCTGCGGCGCAGGCTTTCGTCTCATCCTCCGTGCCGTCAGCTCCGGCCTTCCTGCCGTCAAGCTTCAGCCGGCTCTGTATCCCGATGATCTCCATCTGGAGGTTTTCGCTGCTGAAGCGGGCGCGGGAAGCGCGGTCCGGCAGTTTCTCCAGGGCGAAGTACGCTTTGTGCCCGAAGCGGATCAGTTCTGCCGGAAAGGAAAGGAGACGCTGAGCATAGTCCTCCGTTCTTTTCAGGAGAAGTTCATCCGGGACAATTTCATTCACCGCGTACTGTTCTTCCGCTTCTTTTCCTTTGAATTCCCCGATCAGAGCGCTGCCGCCGGCGATCGCGAGGTCTGCCCGTTCCAGCACTTCCCTCCCGATCCCGTTCAGGGCACCATTTACGGCCAGTACGACCGGGACCGGGTTTTTCCCGAAAGCTTCCGCAAGGCGTGCCTCCGTGTCTTTGTCCGCAGTTCCGGTAAGAAAGGTATCTCCTTCTCCCGTCACGGTCACACATCGGATCTCCGGGCATACCGCGGCCTTCTCAAGGGCTTCCGCAAGAACGCGCGCTCTTGTCTCTGTATCTGTTTCAGTTTTCCAAACGACCCTCAGTATCTGTTCCATCCTCCGCATCCTCCCTCATTCATGAACTCTTTCAAAACTGCTCCCCTCTGCCCGCTGACACTCAGCTGCCGTCTTTTCAGAACAGGGAGGGGTTATAATGTTCCGCAGCCCGGAGCCAGGCTGCCGGCTGAAATAGTTCTTCGTAATTTTTCTCCGGATCAAAACCATACTCCTCCAGGAAAGAATCATTCTTTGTCTCCATTCCCCGCTTCAGGATCTCAGCATAGGCAACAAAAATATGGTGCGTCAGCTTCGGGCATGTGACCAGCCTGTAGCCCATCTGTACCAGGTCCTCAAACGGAACGTCCGGACTGGCTCCTCCGTGCAGCATGTCAAACATGTTCCAGCCCCGGACTTCCCTGCCGATACGCTCAATGTCCCGGATGCTTCGCGTCCCTTCCACAAAAGCGATGTCTGCGCCGCACTCCAGCGCTCCGTTGGCGCGGGCAATAGCTTCGTCCGCGCCGTACTGGAGGTAGCAGTCCGTTCTCGCGATCAGCATGCAGTCTCCTCCTTTCAGCGCATCCGCAACGGCTCTTATCTTTTTAAAATAATCTTCCCTGGAGATCACCTGCTTCCCCTGCAGATGGCCGCACCGCTTCGGAAAGACCTGGTCTTCAAAATGCAGTGCCATGGCGCCGGCTTCCGCAAAATCCACCGCCGTCCTGATCGAGTTAAGCTCATTTCCGTAACCGGTATCCATGTCTACGATCATCGGAATGCTGGTCACCTTTGTGATATTTGATACCATAGTCCTGATCTCTGTCGGCGTCATAAGGCCGATGTCCGCAACTCCGCCGAAGGAGGAGGCGAAATTGCCGCCGGAAAAGCACATCGCTTCGAATCCTGCCGCCTCAGTCATCATCGCGGTGCGTGGGTTGAACACGCATGGAGAGAATACCGGTTTTTCCTCCATGAGTTCTCTCAGTGTCTTTCTGTCAGTATGTAACCTGTCCATATAATTCATCATTTTTACTTCCTCCTCAGTCCAGCGCCCTGGTTTTCGCGGCAGTAATGATCTCCGAATTATATTCCCTGCCCTTTTCAAGCCACGCGTTCAATCCCAGGAACTCCCGGCGCTCCACGCCATTGATCAGGTCAACAGGATCTACAAAGAAGTCGTTCTTCACCCGGAAGGCTTCTTTCAGCTGCCTGTCATACGCGCAGTATGCAGCATCCGTAAAAGTCGGACAGATCACAATACTGTAGCCCATGGATACAAGGTCTTCAAAATCTGCAGGCCGTATCCTTCTGTCCCGGCTCATTTCAAACACTTTGATCCCCGGGACATCTCTTCCGATCTTCTCCGCCTCCCATCGTTCCGTCACCCGCTTTACCAGGGTGCCATATGCGCCTGCCTTCACGGCAAGAGCGCAGCGCACCTCCGCTTCCTCCATTCCAAGTTCCTTCAGGCAGTCCACTTCGGCGATCAGCACAGCATCGCTTCCCCTGAGTGTATCCGCAACCGCCCGGCACTTATTGTAAAACTCCTCTCTGCCGAGACAGGCGCTCCCGTTTTCATTCCCGTAGCGGTCCGGAAAGACCCGGTCATTCATGATCACAGCGCGTGCTCCCGCCTCGACCAGATCCACTGCCGCACGAATTGCATTGACCTCATTTCCGAACCCGTTTTTCATATCAATGATCATAGGTACATTTGTCACCTTTGATATCTGTCCTTCCAGGATCCGGAATTCTGTCGGCGTCAGGAGGCCCAGGTCAGGAAGGCCTGTAAAATAAGCAGCTGCATCTTCTCCCATAAGGCAGACTGCCCTGTACCCGGCATTTTCCGCAATTTCAGCTGTGAAACAGTCGCAGACACACGGCACAAATACCGGTCCGTCAGAGAGAGCTTCCGGGAGAGAAACACGTTTTGTCCACAGACGGTCATAGTACATCATAACAGTATCCTCCGTTCTT
>CADBNG010000177.1 GCA_902795985.1 uncultured Lachnospiraceae bacterium | reverse complement strand
CGACCAGGATGAGGATGATTTCCACGGTGCTGACCGCGTCCTCCTCCAGGAAGAAATCCCGTATGACTTCCAGCATGTATTCCACCTCCTTCTTTTTTTGTATAATCCATCCCGATCACCGGCCGGTTCCCCGGGTCCTTCGGGAGAGATTTCCTCTCAGATCGACAGAAAGGCCGGGATGACCATAATCGCCAGGACAACAATCAGCATCATTCCCATTGGGAGAAGCAGACGGATGGAGGCTTTTTCGCCGTCCGTCCTTGCCGTTCTTTTCCGCTCCTCCATTGCCGAAACGATCTCCCGCTCCAGCATTTCCGTCAGGGCCGTTCCCCCTTTCTGCAGGTTCTGCATCAGCAGGACTCCCAGTGTACGGTAAACGGGCAGAACACACCTTTTCCCGAAATTCCGGTAGGCCTCTTCCTCGCTGATTCCCTTCGCCATTTCCGCGCAGGTTTCGCAGACCTCACCGAATGCCGGACGGGGCTTTTTCCCTTCGTCCAGATCTCTTTTGTAATCTGCCGCGATTCTTTGAAAGGCGCTTCGCACCACCAGCCCCGCCTGCAAAAGCAGCAGCAGCCGGCTGATCAGTTCGGGATAGTCTTTTTTCAACTGTTCCCGGCGTTTTTTCTCCGCCTCCGCAGCCCGCTGCTTTCGCGAATAAAGGAACAGGACTGCGGCAATACCCAGCAGGACCAGTACGGTAAGATATTTGTTTCCGGACAAAATCGACATCTTCGCATTCTCCATTGGCAGCCGTTTTTTCTGCAGGCCATCCGCATGCAGGAAGGATCTGTTCTCTAAATGTTTTCCGATCCTGCCGTGCTTTTCTTAAGTCATCGGCTTTAAAAAGGTTCAAAGCGGACAATCATTCTGCCCCAGAAAAATGCCGCCGTATACACCGCGAGACACACGCTCATTACTATGCAGCCGAACATATTTCCATAAAGCGTTTCCACAAATCCGGGGAAAGACACCCTCATATAAAGGACGATGCACGCCGGCATAATGCTCATTATCTTCTGCTCAAACGCTTTCGCGGCAATCTGGGCGTCGATCTCCAGCTTGGTGTCGATCTTGTCGCAGAGGATCCGGGAAGTCTGAAGCAGAAGGCGGTTCATATTGCCGCCGGTCTTTTTCCCGATGGAAAGCAGCTGCGCGAACATGCGGATGTCATCCAGCCCCGAACGCTCCCCCAGGTCTTCAAAAAGATCTTCGATCCTCCTCCGCACCCGGAGCTGCGCTGTAATATTCTTCATTTCACAGACCAGGACGTCCTTTTCGCCATACAGGATTTCCAGATCCCCGGCCGCCGAAATCACGCCGTTCTCCACCGAATAACCGGCCCTTAAAGAGGCGTGAAGGGATGTGATCAGATCCCGGAAATGGTACAGCAGCTCTCTTTTCCGTTTTATGACCAGAGAACGCTTCCGGACCACCAGAAATACCGCTGCGGCGGCTGCGGCGCACGGCCAGAACCGCGGATCGTTATAGCACAGCCAGCAGATCGCCGCTCCCAGCGCCAGCCCTTCCGCAAGAATAAGCAGGATTTCAGGAAGCTTCATCCGGTAGACACTGTAATCGATCCGGCCCCGCGCTTCTTTTCCCGACGATTCGTTCATATTCCTCCATCTTCCCGCGGCGGATCAAAGAATCCTTCCGCTCCAGAACACCTTTTTCCCTTGCGTACAGGTCATGCATGAGTACTTCCCCGTCCCGGATTCCCGTGACTTCCGCAATCTCGCTGACACTGCGTTTTCCGTTCGCGTCCCGGCCCAGCTGGACGATCAGGTCAATACCGGCCGCAATCTGTTCCCGGATCACGCCGATCGGCAGATCCGCGCCCATGCGGACCATCATTTCCAGCCGCCCCACCATATCCCTGGCGCTGTTGGTATGAACCGTCCCGAGGCTGCCGGAATGACCGGTATTCAGGCAGGTCAGGAAATCTCCGGCTTCCTGGCCGCGCACTTCTCCGACGATGATGCGGTTGGGCCGCATCCGGAGAGCGGTCCGTATCAGGTCCCGGATGGTAATTTCACGGCTGCCCTCCAGATTCGCGCCCCGGGCTTCCAGACTGACCAGGTTTTCGATCCCCTTCAGATTCAGTTCGGCGTTGTCCTCGATGGTCACAATACGCTCTCCCTTCGGGATCGCGCCGGAAAGAGCGTTCAGAAAAGTCGTCTTACCCGTCGAGGTTCCTCCTCCGACGATCACGGTATATCCGGCAGCCACTGCGCGTTTTAAAAAATCCGCCGCTTCACGGGTCAGGGCATCCCGCCGGATCAGCTCTTCCATAGTGATCGGATCCTCCGGGAAACGGCGGATGGTCAGCGCCGCGCCGTTCACGGCCACCGGCGGAAGAACAATGTTGACCCTGTCCCCGTTTTCCAGTCTCGCGTCGGCAATCGGCATCTGCTCGTTCACCACACGGTTGCACCGTCCCGCGATCTGGCGGATTATGTCATGCAGGCGCTCTTCATCGGCAAAGTGTTTTTCATACCGGCGGATTTCCCCGTTTTTCTCGTAAAAGATTGTCTGATAACCGTTCACCATGATTTCGGTCACCAGCGGATCGTCCACCAGCGGCTGGATCACGTCCAGCTTTCGGACGGAGTAGAACAGATCTCTTCTGAGGAGCTCCTTTTCCCTGAGGCTCAGAAGATACTGCCGGCCTTTTTCCAGCACCAGTTCCTCAATGCTCTGCAGGATCCGTTCATCCGTCATTTCCCCGGCAAAGGACAGGACTTCGATCAGTTCTTTCCGGGACTCCTCATAGCAAAACAGTTCCTGTTCGTTCATAGCGCCTCCACGAACTCTCTTTTATCTTCTATCCGGCGCTCCAGATTCCGGACGGCCTGCCGGACCTCCGGGCCCAGCGGCGAATCCGCAGGGGAATCGGCCAGTTCCCGGGGCGCAGGACACCCCGGAACGGAAAGCCGGACGGGAATCACCTTTTCTTTCGTCTCACGGTAACGGCTGCCCTCAAGCGCGGTAAGAAACCGTTCCGTTCGCAGACCGGACCATTCGCCGCTCCCCACCGGGACAAAGACGGACGTGCAGTAATCCAGAAGCGCAAAAGAAGGAATCCCCAGATCCAGGACCAGCACTTCGTAGGGGCCTTTTTCCATCAGTTCACCGAAAAGACCGATCCATTCCGGAGGATGGATGCCGAAAAGATCCTCGGGGGAACTCAGCGGCGGGATGAGATCCATGCCGAAACGCTCGTAAACCATCCCGGAAAGCTTTGCCGGAAGATCCGCATGTTCCTGCCCCTGATAAAAAACCAGGTCCGCCAGGCTGCGCTCCGGCTGCATCTGGAGGATCGTATCCAGCGCAGAAAACTGGGACAGCTCCGCATACAGGACCCTCTGTTTCTCTGCCAGAAGCTGGCCCAGCGCAAGGGCAAAAGCGGTCCGGTTCCCGTCGTCCACCGGGCTGTAAACTCCATAAACCTTCCGTCCTCTTCGGCGGCCTTCCCCGAACTCCAGGACCGCGTGTTCCGTCATGCTGTAGACCTCCATCACCTCTCTTAAAAGAGCATCGCAGGCCTGGTATTTATATACCCTGCGGTATCCCGGAAACCGTTCCGCGCTTCCGCCCTCATCAAGGACAATGGTGGCGACCGCCGGAATCGCCCCGATTTCCTCATCCATCAGGTTCTCCGCTACCAGCAGGATCTCCGCGGGCTCCTTCTGAGCGCAGGCCAGAAGACTTTCCTTTGAAGTACAGGCCGCCGCTTCCAGCGGAAGCGTTTTCCTCCGGTTGATATATTCCATAAAACCGACCGCGTATTCTTTTTCCCGGTCGCAGATGACACAGACCTTTTTCATCCGTATATCCCTCCGATCAGACACAGGCCCGACGCAAACGCGCAGACCGCCACATGCATTTTTCGATTCAGCACCGCTGAAACCGACCGCTCTTTCAGAACCAGCAGGAGAAACCATACCGCGCCGCAGACCATTGCGGTAAAAAGGAACCCAAGGCTCCTCTCCCCTCCGAGCCAGAATCCGGCCACGGCGAACAGTTTAACGTCGCCGGCGCCCATCCTCCGAAAGTAATAGAACGCGCCGAGCAGCAGGACCGGCAGGATCATTCCGGTCAGTGCCGGCCCCCATCCGGTGCTTTCCCTGCAGAGAGCATGAAACAGTACTCCGCCCGCCATGCCTGCCGCAAGCCACAGATTTTTGACCTTCCACCATTTCAGGTCCATCCAGGCCGCAACGGCGGTAAAGATCAGAATATTCAGTTTTAAAACCATTTTTCTTTCCTGGAAAAACTCCTCCGAAGAAAAGGAGGATGACTGCGAATAACAGTCTTTACGATTTCGTCAGCGGATATCGGAACGGCGTCCTGCCTCCCGGCGGCGTGAATCCTCAATCCGTATCAACTTCTTTAATACGTATTATATCACGGATTTCCGGTTTGTAAAGAGGGATCGGAGTTTTTTCTCCGATCCCTCTGTGTTTTTCTGAAAGAATGATTCAACGGTCTTCCCCGGCCCGGTACAGGGCGATGGCCAGATCCGCCACCCTCTCCGGTGTCCGCGGATTTATCGAAAGAGAATGGCCTTCCCCGGCGAAAACCGTAATCGGAATCCGGAACTGCTTCGCGAAGCGTTTGGCCT
>CADBNG010000176.1 GCA_902795985.1 uncultured Lachnospiraceae bacterium | reverse complement strand
TTTTCCGTTTTGTTCCGGTGATCTTTTCATCGGTCAGGATCAGCGCCCGCAGATCCTCTTTATAATCCTTCTGCTTTTTCAGGCTGCCGTAATCATAATTCCAGTAGGTCTCCGTAACGGTATCCATATATTCCTGATAATTGTCTTCCGTTAACAGACCCTCTCCTTCACTCATATACCGCAGCAGAAGGCTGTTGATCCACGATCCGTAGTGGATGTAGTCTTCATAATGATTCAGATCGGCCGTGATCTCTGTCCGGTCATCAAATCCGAAAAGGTGGATATTGCCGCAGGCAAGCAGTTCCGGGATCGCGATCCTCAGCGCTTCCGTATACCGCACAAAATCCCCGCGGTTGATGATGGCCTGCCACCAAACGGCGCTGCCAGGCGGAATAAAGAGATAGAAATCCACCTCCGGAAAGTCTCTTGCAATAGAAAGAATATTCTGCTCCAGATTCTCACGCAGCGTCTCTTTTTCCTCTTCTGTAAGCGGGATCCTTTTTTTCTCACTCCGATTCGTCTTTTTCTCCGGTTTCACGGTCTTTACGCCGAATTTGGTCAGCGCGCGCGAAGCATACTCGTCAAAAGAGATGAACCCTTTTTCGATGCTGTCCCACCGGCTGTCCAGGATCATGGGAAAAGTATACTGATAGACCGCTTCCCGGTTAAACAGGTACTGCACGTCATTGAACGGGTTGCTGTCATACAGATATGTCGGATAAAAGCTCTTATCAAAGGAAAGATAATCTTTGTCTTCCACCAGCCGGCGGATCTCCAGGTCGCGCATCACGAGCCGGGTCCCGGGGTGGTTTTCCAGTGCGTAGCGGACCGCATCGCCCAGTTCCTTGTTTGTGGAACCGTAGAAAGGCACCTTCAGCGCTTTTGTTCCGAACCATTCGTCCATTTCGGAGGGCTTGAAACTTTCGCTTAAAGATGTGCCGGTGATGACCGCGTCATAATCCAGCTGCTTTAAGATCCCGTAGTTCGCGAACCGTTCGTCCGCCGCAGGATAGCTGTAAAAGAAACGCTCCGTTTCCGGTTTATGGTAATGAAGATACGGATCAACGTAAAACACAGCCGCCGCGACCGCTGCCAGTACCGCTGCAGTAAGGATCAGATATCCGATTGTCCATCGTTTCGAATTGTTCATATTGCCCTTAGAAATTATTGTAAATGAAAACGGCGCTGCTTCCGATATTTAAAAATCCCAGGACAAAAGCGGCCGCTGCCGCGATCATCCAGAAAATGCCGTTTCGTTTCAAATTATTGTAGTTGTTTTTCGGATATAAACAGATCGCAAAGGATGCTGCCAGCACGATGACCACCGGCAGGACATCGAACCGGGCTCCTAACAGATCCAGATTCAGCAAGCGGAAAAAGAGATTCTTTTCCGGAGTGGAAAGAGAATACAAAAGCCCGCTGCTGATGTGCAGATCCTGAAAGCGGAACATTTTTTTCAGGATCCCGATCCACTGTGAAAACGAATCGCAGACATACAGCAGCCAGAGGATCCCTACTACCAGGAACGTGCCGATCCATCTTATTACAAAAAACACTTTTGAAAGCGGTCGTTCCAGGATCCTCTCAAGAATACTGATCAGGCCGTGGATCCCGCCCCAGACGACAAATGTCAGATCTGCTCCATGCCAGAAGCCGCTGACCAGAAAAACGATCAGCATGTTCAGATAGGTGCGGACCCGGCCTTTTTTATTTCCTCCGAGCGGGATATAAATATTTTTCGTCAGAAATTTTGTCAGGGAAATGTGCCATCTTCGCCAGAACTCCCGGATCGAGAGCGATCTGTACGGAGAATCAAAGTTGATCGGAAGACGGATATTCAGCATGGACGAAACGCCCACCGCCATATCCGTATATCCGCTGAAATCAAAATAGATCTGGAACGTATAGCACAGCATGACCAGGATCAGATCCATCGAAGTAGTCTCTCCCAGAGTGCCGAACGCCCATGTAACGACTTTGGAAAGCGTATCCGCAAGCACAGCCTTTTTAAACAGGCCGAAAGAAAAGCTTCGAAGCCCGTAGGCAATGTGATCCCAGTCCGGTCTTTTTGTCTCCGGATCGTTGATCTGCCGGATGATATCCGCCGGTTCCGCAAGCGGTCCCATGATCA
Organism: uncultured Lachnospiraceae bacterium; assembly: GCA_902795985.1. The sequence goes on along the minus strand of CADBNG010000176.1, from coordinate 612 downwards.
GTTTCGGAAAATAGAGAACATATGCGAGATAATCCAAAGGGTGGTGCTCGATCTCCTTTTTATACACGCTGACCAGATACATGATCTGCTGGAACGTGATAAAACTGATGCCAAGCGGAAGCAGGATCTTTCGCGCTGCAATATCGGTTCCAAACAGGCGGTTCGCGAGATCCGTGAAGAAATTAAAATATTTGAAATAGAACAAAGCGGCAAGATTAATAACGATTCCGGCGGCAAGCCATGCTTTTCTCCGTTTCACGCTTTTGCTCAGTCCGTGCGCAGCAACGCAGGTCAGGAACATACCGGCAGCAAATACGCAGGCGGCTTTCAGCCCTGCATACACATAAAAAACGGCTCCGGCTGCGATCAGCCAGAACTTGCCGGCCTTGTTTCCGGCATATTTGTTGAGAAGAAAGAATCCGGCAAAAAATACCGGAAAGAAAAGCAATATAAAAGAAAAGGAACTAAACTGCATAATTATCCAAGCACCAGATAAAGAATGACCCCCGCAGCAACTGCGTAAATATACATCAATGTCAGGATCTTGATATTCTCGCGGCGATGTTTATTGACCCGGAGAAGGACCAGAAGTCCCGCCCCGGCTCCTGTGCA
>CADBNG010000175.1 GCA_902795985.1 uncultured Lachnospiraceae bacterium | reverse complement strand
GATTGGCTGTTGCTGCGCCGGATGACCGGATACATCCAGGGCCATTACGATGAATCCATCACGCTTGCTGAGATCGCCGCAGCCGGAGCCGTCTGCCGCACCTGTTGCTCCGGAAGAATGAGGAAGTGAGTCTATGAATGAAATTGATATTCGGCGGATCGACATGGATCATGCAGCAGACGGCGGAATGACAAGACTGATGATTTATCATGGAGAGCACGGCTGGACCTATGAATCCGAACCAACGTATTGATATATTTTGTCTGTGAGGAGGCGACCTGTTCGATGAAAGCGATCCACACCGTGGCCATCGTCAGTTTATCAAGCGGTATTCTGGGAGAAGCATCTGTCCGGTTTGAAATGGAAATCGGCCTTCGAAGGCTGGAGGCATACGGGCTGAATGTCAAATTCATGCCGAATGCTCTCAAGGGGCTGGAATATGTGAAAAACCATCCGGAAAAGCGGGCGGAGGATCTGCTGGAGGCTTTCCGGGATCCGGACATCGACATGATTCTTTGCGCCATCGGCGGGGACGATACCTATCGGCTGCTGCCGTATCTGTTTGAGCATAACGAACTGGCGGAAGCGGTTTCAGAGAAGGTGTTTCTTGGCTTCTCGGATACGACCGTCAATCATCTGATGCTGCACAAGGTTGGGCTGCGTACGTTTTACGGTCAGTCTTTCCTGTCGGATCTGTGCGAGCTCGGGCCGGAAATGCTTCCGTATACCCGGACCTATTTCGAGGAACTGATTACGACCGGGAAAATACGGAAAATCATGCCCAGCGATGTCTGGTATGGAGAAAGGGAACGGTTTGCACCGGACCAGGTCGAAAAGGCGCTTCCGCCGCGCCCCAATCAGGGCTTCGAACGGCTGCAGGGCCCGGCCCGCTTTTCCGGAAAAATCCTGGGTGGGTGCATTGACACCATTTACGATATGTTCTTCGGGGACCGGTATGCGGATATGCCGGAGCTGTGCGAAAAGTATCATTTGTTCCCGGAAGCGCGGGAGTGGAAGGGGAGAATCCTTCTGCTGGAATCCAGCGAGGAAAAGCCGTCACCGGAGAAGTATCGGAAGACGCTGGAACAGCTGAAGCGCATCGGCGTTTTTGACGCGGTGAACGGGGTTCTGGCGGGAAAACCCATGGATGAAACCTATGCGGAAGAATACAAAAAGCTGCTGACGGACGTCATTGGCCGGGAGAATCTTCCGATCCTGTTCAACCTGAACATTGGACATGCGATGCCCCGCTGCATTATGCCCTTCGGGGTAGAGGCTCAGGTGGATGCGGAACAGCAGATGATCACCTTCGGGGAATGACCGCAGGGGATCATCTTCGGGGAATGACGGTTTAGCGCGGTTCGTTCCGCCGGAAATCAGGACAGGTATTTACGGACGCGTCCGAAGATAAAAAGACAGCTTCACTCCGGAAAAGGACGGAGAGAAGCTGCGGGAAAATGAAAACGGAAGAACAGAAGGAGAACGCAGGATATGGAGGAAACCGGAATTCAGCTGTATGCCGGGCGGCCGGAGAATGTGGAAGGACGGCTGCCCAGGGAGGTCAGGACCTATGATTTTCTGGACAGCCTGGGGATAGCCTATTATAGAACGGATCATGCGCCGGCGAACAATATGGAAGCCTGCAACGAGATCGACGCGGTGCTGGGGGTCATCATCTGCAAAAACCTGTTTCTGTGCAACCGGCAGAAAACGAACTTCTATCTGCTGATGATGCCGGGCGGCAAGAAATTCAAAACCAAAGAGCTGTCCGCCCAGATCCAGTCCGCCAGGCTGTCCTTCGCGGAGGCGGAGGACATGCTGAAATACCTGGATATCGAGCCCGGCGCGGTGAGCATCATGGGGCTGATGAACGACCGGGATCACCGGGTCCAGCTGCTGATCGATGAAGATGTGCTGCGGGATGCGTATATCGGATGCCATCCCTGCGTCTGCACCTCCAGCCTGAAAATCCGGACGAAGGATATCATGGAAAAATATCTGCCGGCTACCGGGCATGATTACCGTATGGTCCGCCTGAGAGGAGAAGATTGATCAACCCTGTACAGACGGGGGAATGACCAGGCTGATGATATACCATGGAGAGCATGGCTGGACGTATGAATATGAACCAGGCGAGCGATAAACAGGAGGGACTGACAATGAAATTTGCTCCGAAGGAAATCATCCTGAAGGATGGAAGAACCTGCGTACTGCGTCCTACAGCGCCGGATGACGCGGAAGCAATGATTCAGTATTTGAAGGATACCTCAGGAGAGACAGCGTTTCTGCTTCGATATCCGGATGAAGTCACCTATACGGTGGAAGGGGAACGGGAAATCCTTGGCAGAATGCTTGACGATCCCGCCTCTGTGATGATGGCTGCGATTGTGGACGGCAGGGTGGCGGGGAACTGCGCCATCAGCGGGATCGGATCCAAAAGAAAGATTCAGCACCGCTGTTCCATGGCGATTGCGCTGTACAGGGAATACTGGGGCCTCGGAATCGGTACCGCCATGATCGCGTATCTTACGGAACTGGCCCGGGGAATCGGCTATCGTCAGATGGATCTTGAAGTGGTGGCGGAAAACACACGGGCACAGGCCCTGTATGCGAAATGCGGATTCATCGCAAGCGGCCGAAGACATCATGCGCTCCGATTCGATGACGGCTCCCTGCATGATGAGATCCTGATGTACAAGGAGTTGTAATCAACGTATTTTATATCGGCTCGGTGCTTCTACATGTTTTTCTGAAAAAAATAAAGAAGAAAGATCAGAGCCATCGCGGCTGCATCCTTCATGGACGGGAAAAACCTGAACCGTTTATGTTCCACGGTGCGCCCCCTGATTCGCATGGCTTGCTTACGGACAAAGAACATCAAAATGAATGATAATTTATTCAAAATGTAAAAAATACTTGACAAATAGAAAAACATGTTATACTATTCAGGTGAGCTCAGGGAAGCGGGCCGAACGGCCGGCGAATCCGGAGGAAGAATGAGAAGGCTGTGCCGGAGGAGGATATGAAGATGGATACCGGAACATTTCTTGCACTGGGAATCATGGTCGGCGTCATGTTCGCTGCCTGGTTCTTGTCCCGTAAGGCAAATAAGAACGAATACGAATATGATGAGATGCAGCTGAAGATCCGGGCGAGGGGATATCAGATCGGCTTCTATACCGCGCTGATGCTGATGCTTGCGCTCATCCTGCTCTGGGAGCTGGGCTGGCTCACCTTCGCGACGCCCGGCCTGGCGGTCTTTGCCGCGCTGCTCATCAGCGTGACGGTATTCGCGGTTTACTGTATCCTGAATGACGCGTTTCTCTCGATTCGCGGAAAAGCGAACCGGTATTACGGCATCTTTGGACTGATCCTGGCGATCGAAGGGCTTGTCTGCGTCCGGCGTATTTCCGAGGGTAAAATCCTGGAGGACGGAAAGTTTACCTTTGACAGCGGCGTACCTGTCGTGATGTTTATCTGTTACCTGATCATCCTGATCACGCTGATTGTGAAAACGGTATGCAAGAGAGAGGCAGAAGAATGAAAAATCTGAAGCTGAAGGCGGCCCGCGCGGCGAAGGATCTGTCCCAGGAACAGCTGGCTCAGCTGTGCAATGTGTCCCGGCAGACGATCAACGCCATCGAAAAGGGCGATTATAACCCGACCATCAATCTGTGCATCGCGATATGCAAAGCGCTGGGCCGGACGCTGGATGAGCTTTTCTGGGAGTAAGGAGACGGGAGATAAGGAGCCGAGGGGGGCTGTCTCACTAAGAAAGAAGTGAGGCAGTCCTTTTTCCATAGAAAAGAACATACCAAAAACACCCGAAGCCTTAAAGGGATCGGGCGTTTGCGGTATAATGTAGGTGATGAAACAAACACTAAACCTGCAGTCCAATTGTGGAGATTGTCACAATGCTTCAAGGAAAGACTGTAAGGTTGTTATTACCTCGTTGACATCTCTTCCGAGCCAGTTGTGCCTGGATGCCGAAAGGTTTTTCATATAGCCGGCTGAATCAAATGTCCGTTTCACTCGCTTCCTGATGTCCTCCATCACCCCCTTCGGATAAGGATACATGAAAAGATTCTATTTTGCACCCGACGAATTGTCGTGTTGATTACGTGGGCAAATGAAAACG
>CADBNG010000174.1 GCA_902795985.1 uncultured Lachnospiraceae bacterium | reverse complement strand
TGGAAGGAGGCGGCTGGCGCGGACTTTACACACAGGGCGCTTTAGACGCCATGATGGAAGAAGATATTAATATTCAGACGGTGATCGGCGTTTCCGCCGGTTCCATGTCGAGTCTTTCGTATGCCTCCGGGCAGATCGGCATGTCTGCGCGCATCAATCTGAAATACCGCACGGACCCGAGGTACTGCGGGATCGGTTCGATAAAAGAAGAACACGGAATGACCGGATTTACATATTTCTTCGAGGAAATTGCTCCGGAATGCGGCTTTGACTGGAGCCGGATCAGCAAAGAAAGACGGCTCGTCGCCGTTGCCTCAAACTGCCGAACCGGAAAACCGGAGTATTTTGAATACGGCAAATGCCGCCATTTTAAAAAGGCCGTGGCCGCCTCCGCTACTGTTCCCTATGTATCCAGACCGGTCGTGATCAACAACACTCCGTATCTGGACGGAGGCTGCACGATGCGGATCCCCTACCAGTGGGCTTTGGATGAGGGCTATGAAAAGATCGTCGTCATCCGGACGCGCCACAGGGGGTATTTTAAAGAAGAAAATGACGGACATCTTGCCAATGCCGTTTTTTATCATTCCATGCCGGAGTTTCGAAAGGCTCTGGACGCTTCCGCCGGCAATTATAACCGTTGTCTGACACGGCTTTCACAGGATGAAAAAGAAGGAAAGATCTTCGTCCAGGCCCCAAAAGAGCCTGTCGAAGTCAGCCGCTTTGAAAAGGATCTGGAAAAGCTCGGCGCTCTTTACGAGACCGGGTATCAGGAGATGAAGGCGAGGCTGGAGGAATTGAAGGAATATCTGGGGATGGGAAAATCAGATATTTAAGCTTATTGTAATCCTCGTCACTGTCTGCAAACAGAGCTTTTCGATAAGCATGTCCTTTTCAAGTTGTCAAATCCAGTAAAAACAGGGATTCCTGTATATGTTTTCAGTTTTTCTTCTCCTCGCAGAACACGCAGCAAACCAGATGCCATTGCCTCCATTTCAAAACAAAAGCCCGTTCTATTTGGCACATACCAAACCTAACGGGCTTTTTAAAATATTAATTTTCACAGCAGCTAAATGCTAAAAGCAAAACTCACCAACTATCCTTACAACAGGATCAGCCTGCGCACCAGCCGCCGTCTACAGCGAGTTCTGCGCCGTTTACGAAACCGGCTTCGTCACTGGCGAGATACAGAACGGCTCTGGCGATCTCGATCGGCTGGCCCGGAGCGGGGCCGACGGCGATGACCGGCTGGAGTTTCTGGTAAGCTTCCATGTTCGGCATGCCCATAGATGTGGCGATCTCAGTAGCAAAACCGCCGGCGATGATGCAGTTTGAACGGATGCCCTCATCTTTGTACATATAAGCGGTATTGCGGGAAAGTGCTACAACGGCTGCTTTGCTGGCTGCGTAAACAGCACCGGAGCAGGTGCGGTATGCGCCTTCGGAGGCGATGTGAACGATAGCGCCGCTGCTTCCCTGGGCCTTAAAGGTGTTGACTGCTTTTCTTGTGGCATAGAACGGTCCGTTGACATTTACAGCAAAAACCGATGCCAGTTTATCGTCGCTGAACTCGCCGACGCCGGCCATATCGTCCATGATTCCGGCATTATTGACCAGAATATCAAGTTTGCCGAACTGTTCTACCGCAAAATCGATCATTCCCTCATTGACTTCTTTGGATGAAATATCGCCCGGATAAACGGCAACTTTTCCTTCTGCGTCCGAAAGGCTGGCTGCCAGTTCTTCAAGGCGTTCTTTTCTTCTTGCTACTGCAACAACATTTGCGCCTTCCTGCGCGAAAAGAGTAACGATCTCCTTACCCATGCCGCTGGAAGCGCCTGTTACAACTGCAGTTTTTCCTGAAAGTTTTCCCATTTTTGTTTTTCCTCCATTTTTGTATAAATAATTTTTGCAAACATATTTATCTGTCCAGACCTTTTCGTCAAAGCCCCAGTCTTCCAGCTGGTCCGGATACTTGTTAAAATATCCGTTTTTCATCACAGCTTTTGCGGAAGCCTTGTTTCCCTGCATGATATGCGCCGTGATCGTGCGGAATCCGAGATCTTCGATCAGGTAATCCGTGAGCAGCCGGATCACCGCGGTTGCATATCCTTTTCCCCAGACAGAATCATCCAGCCGGCAGCCGATCGACGCTTTGTTTTTCTCCGGCTCATACGCGTAGATCTCCGCGATGCCGACAAAACGCTGCGGTTCTTCCGCCGGATAAACACCAAGCAGGATCGAGTCTTTTGTCCGGAAACATTCGTCATCCATTCTGGCAAGGACCTCTTTCGCATCTGCGTATTTCTGTTCAAACAGAAACGTCGGCAGATAACGATAGACCGCTTCGTTGGAAGCAAAGCGCTGCAGCGCTTCCGCATCCGCCTCACTCATTTTCCTCAGAAGGACTTTTTCATTTCCCAGACTTGGATATTCGTCGAATAATCTCATCCGTATCCTTCCGGACCTGTCCCCTTTGTGTCAGTTTTTATTTGGCTTCGAGTTCGGCCCGCAGGGCTTCGTAGCCGGGTTTGCCAAGAAGGGCGAACATGTTTTTCTTGTAGCTTTCTAC
>CADBNG010000173.1 GCA_902795985.1 uncultured Lachnospiraceae bacterium | reverse complement strand
CTGCTTATCAATACAATTGAGATGATTCGGGACAGGCTGGATTCTTCGCTGGATATCGAAGGTATTCTTTTTACCATGTATGACGGAAGAACAAAGCTCTCGCAGGAGATTGTGGAAAACGTACGGGAAAACCTGGACGTTTATGTGTTCGAAACGTTTATACCGAGGAATGTACGTCTAGCCGAAGCGCCCAGCTATGGGATGCCGATCAGCCTTTATGATCATCGTTCCAAAGGGGCAAAAAGCTATACATCTCTTGCGGAAGAATTTTTAATTCGCGAGAAGGATTTGCAGGAGAAAGCAATGAACTCTTCGGAAGGGAACAATTCAGAAGGAAATGAAGACAGCGGCGATTCCGGTGACAGCAAGGAAAATGGTGGGGAAGGATAAAGACTCCTTCCAAGGGAAAATTTCTAAGCCAGGGACGGCGAGTGTTCTCACTGTGGACAGCTTAAATTAGTTACAGGGAATAGTTGACGGGTACTGTTTTACATATTAATAAATAATGAAGAAACAGAACCGCTACCCAACCGGATGTTCTGAAAACTGTATCAGGACTCGTATACTATTATTAGATTTAGAAAGGAAATTTCGCAGGGCTTTCACTGACATACATTCCTGCTTCCTGCGAAAGGACGTATTATGGCAAAGAAAACGGGCGGACTGAATAAGGCAAAGGGGCTGGATGCCCTGATTTCAGCGAACCGGACCGGATCCTCATTGGAACGGAGGTCTTCTTTTCTGAAAGCCGGAAAGACTTCTGTTGAATCCACAGAGGAGCTGGCGAAGAAGACGTCTTCTGCCGAATCTGCGGCTCCGGAGACAAAAACGGCTCCTGCTGAGCCGGCGGCGCTGAAGAAATCTGCTGCCGAACGGAAAAAGGAGCCGGCACAAAAGAAAGCACCGGCTGAAGCGACGGCGGATCCGGTTGGAAAGGCACAGGCAGAAATTCAGGTTCCGGAGCTTGATGAAAAGGATATTATTACGGTAAAGCTTTCTTCCGTAGTGCCGAACCGTGAGCAGCCCCGTCGGAAATTCGATGACGCTTCTCTGGAGGAACTCGCGCAGTCGATCGCTCTTCATGGAGTGATTGTACCGCTTCTGGTCCGAAAGAAGGAAAAGTATTATGAAATCATCGCCGGAGAACGACGCTGGCGCGCAGCCAAGCTCGCGAAAGTCCGGGAGATCCCGGTTATTGTCCGGGAATATTCGGATGCGGAAGCATCGGAAATCGCGTTAATTGAAAATATTCAGCGGGAGGATCTGAATCCGATCGAAGAAGCGGCGGCCTACCAGAAACTCATGGAGGATTTCGGGCTTACCCAGGAGATGGTGGCCCAGAAGGTTTCCAAGAGCCGGGCGGCTGTGGCCAATTCCCTTCGTTTGCTGAAGCTGGACGAACGGGTCCGGCGGCTTCTGATTGACGGTCTTCTCACCATGGGGCATGCGCGCGCGCTGCTTGCAATAGAAAATCCGGAAGCCCAGTTTGACGTTGCGAACACCGTGATTCTGCGAAAAATGAGCGTTCGGGAAACGGAGAGTTATGTAAAGCGGCTTGGCCGGATCCCGAAAGAAGCCCCTGTGGAAGACACCATTCAGCTGGATGCCGCCTATGAAGAGGCGGAAGAGGCGCTGAAAGCCGTTTTAGGCACGAAAATAAAGATAAACCGAAAGAAATCCGGCAAGGGAAGCATACAGATTGAATACTATTCTGTCCAGGAACTGGAACGACTGCTGACCCTGCTGAAAAGCGTACAGGCGAAAGGTTGACATAATATGTTTGAAAAAACAGGCACCGCCCTCGGCGTGATCATTTTGCTTTTAATGATCCTGATCGTTATTCTGACGGTAATTACGATCAGCATGTCCATGCGGCTGAGCCGGCTCAATAAGCGGTATAAGGTTTTTATGAAGGGAAACGACGGGCAGAGCATGGAAGCGGCAATCCAGGCCCGGTTCGAGGAAGTGGATCGTCTGGTCAATGTCAGCGAGGAGCAGTCGGACCAGCTGGCGTCCATCACGAGGCACCTGAACAAGACGCTCACCCACTACGGCGTTGTGAAATATGATGCTTTTGACGACGTAGGAGGAAAGATGAGTTTTGCGCTGGCCATGCTGGACAATGACAATACCGGATTCATTCTGGATACGATCCACAGCCGGGACAACTGCTTTGTCTATCTGAAAGAAATTTTAAAGGGCGAATCCTATATCATGCTCAGCAACGAGGAAACGGAAGCTCTGAAGCGGGCGGTCAGCGATCTGGAGGAAGAGCTGCTCTGATCCCGAAGAGAGAGCCGGCCGGAAACCGGCGGAAATCCGGGAAGGAACGACCGGAAGGCTTCGAAGAAAAGAAGTCCGGGAAAAACCTTTGAAAAGAACGATAACGCTGAGTCGGCAGCCGGTCATAACCTTGAAAAGAACGATAACGCGGCTCCGGCAGCCGCTCATATAAATAAGAGCAAAGAAGGGGTAAAAAATGTTAGACATCAAATTTGTCCGGGAAAACCCGGAAGCCGTAAAACAGAACATCATCAACAAATTCCAGCAGGACAAGCTTCCGCTGGTGGATGAAGTCATTGAGCTGGACCGTGAAAACCGCGCCATCAAACAGGAAGTGGAAGCACTCCGCGCGGAGCGAAATAAGGCCTCCAAGGAAATCGGCAAACTGATGGGCCAGGGCAAACGGGAGGAAGCCGAAGAGGTGAAGGCCCGCGTCGCCGCCGACGGAGACCGTATTGATGAGCTGAGCGAACGGGAAAAGGAAGT
>CADBNG010000172.1 GCA_902795985.1 uncultured Lachnospiraceae bacterium | reverse complement strand
TGCGGCCCCCCTCAAGGGGAAGGCAGAGCTTGTTTCGGCTGACCTCACCTCGGACAGGCCATTGCCCGCAACCTCAAAGGTCGCAACGCTCCACGGGAGAGATTGCTCCCTTTCGGTTGATCTCGGCACAAATGAGATTTCCGCCCGCCGCAGGCGGTCATCTGTGCTTCGTCCACGGACGGCTGTCCGAGGTTCGCTCCGCCGGCAGCGGATACTGCCATTTTGCAACAGTCATGAGAAAAAAATCATGGCTGTTTATTTATAACCGCATAGCCGGATAAAAGAAAGGAAAAACGGGCGTGATCCCGCGGCCGGGGCCGATCTATCCGGCCTGTCACCTGCAAAGAAAGACGAAGGAAAGCTGAAAGAAAATAAGAATGCGAAAGGCAGGAATGCATCGGCTTTTTTCTGAAATTCAATGTTCAGGCACTGGAAAAACACGAATAATTATGCTACAATCAGTTATACTGACAGCTTAACTTATCAGCGTTCACGGGTGGCTGCGCATGCTGAAGAGCAACATAGAAATCAATGTGTATGACCAGCAAAACAAAACGAAAGGATTGCCAACTGCCATGAGACGGTCAACGGTACAGGAGAGCAGGATCATCCGAAACGCTTTCTATTTGCAGCTCGGAGCCTATGTTTTCTCACAGATGACGCGGATGATCGGCAGCATAGTGGACGGGGTGATGATCGGCCGTTTTCTGGGCGTCGATTCCATTGCGGCGTTCGGCATCGTCAGCCCGGCGCTCGTTGTTTTTTCCATTTTCGGAATGCTGATCTCCATCGGCTCGAGGAACCTGTTTACGCGGTTCATCGGTGAAGGTAAGCTGGATGAAGCACGGGGGATTTTTTCCCTGTCGCTGATCGTTTCGGCGGCGGGTTCGGTGATGCTGATGACTGTGACGCTCGCGTTTGCGACGCCGATTGCCGCGCTCCTGGGCGCATCGGGGAACGCAGCCCATCTGCTGCCCAAGGCAAGGGATTATCTGATCGGCATATCCATCGGGCTTCCGGCCCTCAACCTGATCCATGTGATGAACAATTACTTCCCCATAGATAATGACCGGCGGCTCCCGGTTTATTCTTCCATTACGCTTACCGTTACGGATATCCTGATGGACGTCCTGATGATTTTTGCATTTCACGGGGATATGTTTGAGATGGGATTGGCGACAAGCATCAGCTATTATGCGGCGTTTGCCGTCCTCCTGCTGCATTTCAGAAAAAAAGAGATCATTCTGCATCCGTCCTTCAGGCATCTGTCGTGGGGAGAGCTGCCCAGGATTGCAGCCAAAGGCCTTCCGAGCAGTATTTATCTGGTCGGGTATCTGGTTACGGTGGCTTTTATGAACCGCCTGCTTGCAGTGAATGCTTCCGCTTCGGCGATCGCGGCCTATTCCGTGTGCATGCAGGCGCAGGAAATCCTCTGCATCCTGACGGTGGGCATCGGGGACACGACAGCGGTCATAGCGGGTATTCTTTTGGGTGAAGAAAACCGCCCGCAAATGAAGAAACTGCTCAAAACGTCTGTCAGGGCCACATTGATCATTACGCTTGCTTCCTCAGCCGTCAGCTTTTTCGGCGCGCACGCTTTTTCCTCTCTGTACATCGTCGGCAATGCCGAGGCATTACGCCTTTCGATCCGCGCCGTACGGGCCTATGCGGTCGGGATACCGTTATACGGGCTGAGCCTGGTCTATTTCAATTATTTTCAGGGGATTGGAAAAACCGCGCTCTCTTCTGTCTGCAGTTTCCTGTCGGAGGTTGTTACATTGATCCTTTCGGCTTTGGTTTTATCCGTCTGGTTCAAGGAAGATGCTCCGTGGTTCGCCTTTCCCGTTGCTCAGATCCTCATGTTTCTGATCTATACATGTCTGGTGGTGACAAACGATCGGAAGAACCGGGGAAAAAGGTCTTTCTGGGATAAAAACCCTTCTGCTGCCCGATTCTTTCGACGTGCCGGAAAGCGACCGGATCGATATAAGCATATCCACCATCGAGGAGATTACCGAATACGCGCAGATCATCGGGGACTTTTGCCTGTCGCACGGCTGTGAATCGAGGAGAGCCAACCATATGCGGCACGCCGTTGACGAAATGGCGGGGAACGTGTTTGAACACGGGTTTTCAAAAGACAATAAAAAGCACACCATAGACGTCCGTGCCGTCAAAAAAGGCGACGACTACATCCTGCGCATCCGTGACGACTGTTATATTTTTGATCCCGTGCACCAACTGCAGCTTCTTTATCCGGACGATCTTTTCCGTAACATCGGGGTCCGGCTGATCATGAAAACGGCAAAAGACGTTCAGTACACTTCCATCCTGAAGCTGAACAATCTTGTGGTAAGGATATAAGCCTTTTGCTTCTGAATGTGCCGTTGCTTTTTTCAAAAGTTGCTGCCAATGCTGCTTCAAATGATTGTGTTTTCACCCGGAAAATGGTAAATTATGACAAAGAAGTATCGGGAAAAAGACCAGACACATGCCGACGCAGGCTGAAGGACCCCTGAAAAAAGCAAGCGAACGCAGGAGAACGAAGAAAAAAGGAGGGACGGAACCCATGAGCGAACCCAAAAAGAACGAAGCCCAGGCCCTGGCGGACGAGGAATTGGAGAACGTATCCGGCGGACTGCAGCAGCAAAAGAAAGAAGAAAAGGAAATGATCATGAAAGAATAAGCTTTCGGGAAAAAGAGGACGGAACCGTGATCGAATTCAAAAAGGACGAAACGCAGCCCCTTCCGGACGAGGAATTGGAGGGCGTATCCGGCGGAACCGAAGGATACTGGGTAGGGTCTGCTACCGGCAAAACGTGCACAAATTGTTTCTACAAAGGGCCTCATATTGCCAGGCAATACTACGACGTTGTCGGCAATGATTATACACTTGGCAGGGTTGAGGTTTTCTGCGGAAAATGCAAACAAAAAATTCAATAACACGGGGCCTGCGCCGCGCTCCCGCCGGTTCGGTTCATGGCGGCAGAACAAATGCGATCCTGGAGCGGGAACGGCCCAAGCGGCTGTCGCGGATGAATAATCCATCGGAGAAAAGCAGCACCGGAGGCCCGGCATGAAATACATCTTGGATGAACGCTACCGCCTGCGGGGCTGGCAGAACGCGCACACCGGGATTTACGACACGGCGATGAAAACGCCCCGATTCTTCCCCAAGGATCTCTTCCTGCTGCTGATGCGCTGCGACGGGGCCCATGACCTGGACGAAAGCCGGCTTTCCGAACGGGAAAAGAAGCTCCTGGCGGATGTCAAAAAGGCGGGCATGATCCGCCCGGCCGGCTTCGCGGAGTTCCTGCGGCAGGAGCAGGAATACAAGGTTTACCCGGCTCCCTACAAGCAGTGGGTGCATTGGTCCGTCACCGGCGCGTGCAACCTGAAATGCCGCCATTGCTTCATGTCCGCGCCTCACGCCAAGCACGGCGCGCCCACCTTCGGGCAGCTCATCGCCATCGCGGACCAGCTGGCGGAGTGCGGTGTGTTCCGGGTGGGCATCACCGGAGGCGAACCCCTGATCCGGGAGGATTTCTTGGACATCAT
>CADBNG010000171.1 GCA_902795985.1 uncultured Lachnospiraceae bacterium | reverse complement strand
TGGATGCTTGATGCCGATGGAAACATCATTTATATGACGGAAGCCCCCGGCTATGCCGACATGGTCAAATTCCTCCAGAAGCTCCAGAGTGAAGGGCTGATCGATCCCGAGTGGGCCGTCAACACGAACGATACCGTCAGCGAAAAGTTCACCTCCGGGCGTGCAATCATCAGCTGCAACTCCAGAAGCGGATGCAACGCCATGATGCCCGTCCTGTTTGAGAAGTGCGGAATTGGCTTTGACGACATCGACTATATCAGTGCACTCTCCGGCCCGGACGGAACCCGGACCTACATGGAGACCGAAGCGCTCAGTTCCGTATCGGTCATTCTACGCAGCTGTGACTGTGCAGCGGACATCATCAACTGGTGCAACATCAAGGTCCAGAATCAGCTCTTCCTGAACTTCGGTATCGAAGGGACCCACTTTACCTATGACGCCGAAGGCAACATGGAGCCAATCCAGCCGATCTTCACCGAGGACTACGGCAATTCCTACTGGTACTGCAACGCAATGGATATGGCAGCCTACCAGAAAGACTGGCCAGCCCGTATCCGCAAGTCCGCCGCTCAGTGGGACTGCTGGAAGCGCGTAACCCTTGTGGCCCAGAAAGAAACCCCGGAACTGTTCGTGTACAACCCGTTCAAGTTCATGAATGCCGGCGAAGCCTACACTTCCTATAATGCCTCCCTGCATACCGCATTCAGTGACTACATGCTGCAGGTCATGTCCGGTGTAAAGACCATTGATGATCTTCCGTCCTTCATGAAGGACTGGACGGCCGGCGGCGGTGAGGAAGTACGTGCCGAACTGGCAGCATATCTTGCTTCCAAATAATCCTGATACCGTTACTGTTTGATTTCTAAAGGGGCTGCCTCAATGGGATTGGAATTAGAGGCAGTCCCTGTCATACTATCAAGATATGATGAAAGATCTTCTGAGACCGTTCCGACAGATCCGTGAAACCCTTCTGAATATATGGGGGGGAATCTGGAAACTGCTTCTGGCCAATTTCATTTTCTTTCTCATTACCCTTCCCGTTCAGGTATGGGTTATGATCCAGTTCAATATTGTGCTTGTGAACAGGGAAGGCAGTTTCTTCTTTTCGATCGGCGCGCTGGCAGCTGCTTTACTGCGCATAATTCCAGTGCCGATTCAGATCATCATTTTTACCGTAGACGCCTTTCTTCTCGGCCCTGTCACGGCCGGCCTTTGCTATATCGTTTCCTCAACGGTACGCGGAAAACATGTCTGGATCTGGCCCGGCATGAAAGACGCCGCCCTTGAAAACTGGAAACAGGCCATGCTGGTCGGAATCATGGATCTGATTGCTGTTTATTCCTTTTTCGCGTATCTGTTTTCAGACAGCATTCAATTGGCAGCAGCCTATCTCCCGATCCGGATTGTCTGGGGAGTTTTCGCAATACTATACCTCTGTTTCCGGACCGTTGTCTATGAAGCGATGCTTTCCGTACGGCTCACATTTGCCGATCTGATAAAGGATTCCCTGATCGTGGGGATCCTTTCGTTCGCCCGTGTTCTCCTGATCGTCCTCGTGACGCTTGGCGTTGCCCTGCTCTGCACTTTTATTGATCTTGCCGCATACCTGCTTTTTTTCTACAGTCTGATCAGCACGCTGGCATCTGTTCTGATCTCTCCCAAAATCAAGCGTTATCTGATTTCTGGCAATCACGGACAATAATCCATGCAGTATCTCCAAAGCTACCGATAACTTTTCGATTTGATAAGAACCGTCCTGATCCTCGCTTATCAGAGAAATAGTTAATGATTCATGATTTTTGTAGTTCACATACTCCTCAATTTTTGTAAATCTTTCAATTTGGTTCAGCTGTTTCGCAAAGCCCCATTCCCGGTTTAATTCCGTGCGGCGCCGCCATAAGTGAATGCAGCGTTTCATTATTCGACAAACATTTCGGTGCTTCAGTTATTGGCCTATCATTTAGCCCAATAACCGTTTCGGCTTTCTAGGAATAACTCGTTTTGATACAATGAACAAAAGCGTCCGTCTGCGCCGTTTCAAGGCGCCGGGGCTGATGCGATCAGGGAGGACGGTTCTGTGAAAAAGTTCATCTGTTGTCTTCTGGCACTGTTCCTGCTCTT
>CADBNG010000170.1 GCA_902795985.1 uncultured Lachnospiraceae bacterium | reverse complement strand
ATAATCATGCGGTTACGGACACGGTCGCGCATCCTTTTCAGGCACATCAGCGGGAAGCGCATGCGGTTTTCCAGGCTTCCGCCGTATTCGTCGGTCCGTTTATTGACAATCGGGGATAAAAACTGGGTGAACAGCC
The DNA here is from genome assembly GCA_902795985.1 of uncultured Lachnospiraceae bacterium. The sequence goes on along the minus strand of CADBNG010000170.1, from coordinate 2,351 downwards.
AGGAATGGCCGGCATGCACGTGGGCAATGTCGAATCCGGCATCCAGCATATAAACCGCGGCATCCGCGTAAGCGTTGGCCACGTCATCCATATCTTTTTCGGTCATGGCAACCACGTAGGTGCCCAGTTCCGTGATTTCCGTGTTGGGACCCATCAGCTGCCTTTTATTGTACCAGGGACGGGCATTGCGGCCTCCGTAGGTAAGCTCCGCGCTGGCCAGCGCGCCGTGCTGTTTGATCGCTGAAGTGATTTCACCAAAGATATTGAGGTTTTCCGGAATCAGGGCGATGGGCGGGGTATGGCTTCCGCCGTCGCAGATGGGGATTTCACCCATATTGACGATCGCGGCGCCGCCCTTGGCTTTGTGCTCCAGATAACCGACGTAATAATCGGTGGGGCGCCCGTTTACGACCTGGAAAAGCATGTTGGGAGCGGACATGATGCGGTTCCGCAGGGTTCTGCCGCGGATGGTCAGCGGTTTAAAAAGATTCGGATACAAAGACATTTTTTAAGGTCACCTCTTTCCTGTTTGGGTTGCTCTTTATCCCCTGTTTCATGAGACATAAATTAAAGAAGAAATGCATAATTTCCATTTATTATTTTCTATGATTTGCGTCGGAATTACTATAAACAGTATAGCAGAGAATATTCCAAAAGAGACCATTAAATATACAGAATAACCGGTATTATTCAAAATCTGATCCGGCTGCAGGAATAAGCCGCCAAAGCGGCGCAATTCAGGGAAAACAGGCGGAAGGATCCTCCGGAAAAGGCCGGATCAGTCTTTCCTGCGGCGGACCGCCAGAAGCAGAAGCAATGTGGTTGCGGCGCACAGGACGGCCACCAGGAGAAAAGCCAGACGATAGCTGCCGGTCCGGTCGAAAATCCAGCCGGTCATCAGAGGCCCGGTCCCGGCGCCCAGCGTAAAGAAAACATTGATATAACCGGCGGCCACCGGGTAGTTTCTGGAATCAAAAATGTCGGTTTCGATCATGGGGAGCAGGACCAGCATCATATTGCAGACCCCGAAGAGAAGGGCGCCGGCTGTAGCGGCGCCGGCGTGTCCGGCAAAATAAAGGATCAGCGAGGAGAGGATAATCATGCCCCCGGTATACAGGATCGCCGTCCTGCTGCCGAAGCGTTTGTACAGCAGCCCCATCAGGGGACTGCATGCGCCGCAGATAATGCTGTAGACAGACATGATTGTTGCCGCGCGGGAAGGATCCATGCCGAAATCCGCCTGCAGCAGCGGAATCAGGGTGCTCTGGATCAGCATGACATAGAAGAATCCGGTAAAGGCAGCCGCGCAGAGAAAACGGAAAGAGGGCATTGCGGCGAATTCCCGGATCGAAAGCACCGAAGCGCCCGGGTCTGCCGCGGAACCGGACTGCGTCCCGCCTTCCGGCGTCAGGCCGAGGTATTCCGGGGGAGGCGCGATCATCAGCGCGCCGGCAGCCATCACCGCAAAAATGACGATGGAAACGGAAAGATACCCGGACCTCCAGCCATGGGCGGAAATGACGTAACTGGCTGCTTTGGAGAAAAAAACGGTGCCGATGCTGGCGCCGACGCCCACAAAGGCGATGGCGATGCTCCGTCCGCTTTTAAACCACCAGGAAACGACGGTCGTTCCCAGCATGGAGCCGGTGAAGGGAAGAAGAAGGCTGATGATGGCTCCGACAATATAAAACTGCGGGAGCAGTGTGCTCCTTGAGAGCAGGAAAAAGCAAAGGAAACCGTACGCCGCCGCGGCCAGCGCGATCCAGCGGATCCGTTTCGAGAAGCGCGCAAAGACTTTTCCCATGATCGGATGGGTCACGATGCCGAACCAGCTCATCAGGGAGAGATAAATGGAAAAGGAAGCCTGGGAGAAGCCCAGTTCTTTCGTGACCGGGATCAGGAACAGGGAAAGGGCGCCGGAGAAGCCCCCGCCGGTTGTAATCAGAAAACCGCCGATAACACATAGAACCGCGTGCTGTTTATAAGAAAGTCGTTTCATGGGAAGGTCTCCGGACACCGGTCAGGATTCTCCGGCCGGCGCTTTGGGGCTGGCCGGTTTCTTTCTGAAAAAACGGCGGCAGGGATGCGCCTGCCGCCGTCTGCCATTGCGGGATCAGAAGGTTCCGATATCCAGGGCCGCGTAATATCCGCCGGCGACCGCTTCGCCGATCCGGGCCGACTGGGCGGCATCGCCGATGATGTCCACGAAGGGTGCTTTGTCGGCGATCTCGCAGAAGAGGGTGCTGTCGCTGCGCATGCCGACGGCGTAGAATACGGTATCGGCCTTCTGCAGCTGTTCTTCACCGTCCTTAACGTACAGGACGCCCTCATCGGTCACTTCTTTAACGGTT
>CADBNG010000169.1 GCA_902795985.1 uncultured Lachnospiraceae bacterium | reverse complement strand
CGGGAGAGGAAAGTCCGGGCTTCACAGGGCAGGATGCCGGATAACGTCCGGCGGGGGCGACCCCAGGGAAAGTGCAACAGAGACCAGACCGCCCGCACCCGCGGGTAAGGGTGAAACGGCAGTGTAAGAGACTACCGCCGGCTCCGGTAACGGAGACGGGCCATGTAAACCCCATCCGAAGCAAGGCCAGACAGAAGGCGGTACGGCGGCCCGTCGTGCCTTCGGGTAGGCCGCTTGAGACTGCGGGCAACCGCAGCCCTAGACAGATGATCACACACGACAGAACCCGGCTTACGCCTTGCTCCGCCTCTTGATAAAGAAAACGCAAACCAGTCCGATAAGGAGTACACAACGATGTCACTGACAGATTTTAATCAGTTCGATACAGTGGATCTGGATGAGCAGAGGCACGCTCTGGCCATTATCGACCAGACCCTCCTGCCCAATGAAATGAAGATGCTTTATCTTACGGACCAGCAGGATATCTGGGATGCCATTTATCTGCTGAAAGTCCGGGGAGCCCCGGCGATCGGCGTTGCGGCCGGCATTGCCGCGTATCTGGCAGCCCGGGAAATCCGGGAAAAGGATTTCGACCGCTTTTATGAGAAATTCCACGCGGCGAAGGAATACCTGAATTCCTCACGGCCTACGGCGGTCAATCTTTCCTGGGCGCTGAACCGGCAGGAACAGGTTGTTCTCGCGAACCGGGAAAAACCGGTGGAGGAAATCGTGGAAGCGCTGCACACCGAAGCGATCCGGATCCGGGATGAAGATATTGCCATGTGCCGCGCGATCGGTGAAAACGGCCTGGCGCTGGTGAAACCCGGCGACGGACTCCTGACCCACTGCAATGCCGGAAGACTGGCAACAGTTAAATATGGTACTGCGACGGCACCCATGTATCTGGGGCATGAGCGCGGGTACGGATTCAAAATTTATTCCGATGAAACCCGTCCGCTGCTGCAGGGCGCGCGGCTGACCTGCTTTGAACTGTCTCAGGCAGGAATGGACGTAACGGTTCTCTGTGATAATATGTCCGCTTCCGCGATGCGGAACGGTTGGATCAACGCGGTGTTTGTCGGTGCTGATCGTATAGCGGCGAACGGCGATACGGCCAACAAGATCGGAACGTCCATGGTGGCGCTTGCCGCAAAACGCTATGGGATTCCCTTCTATGTCTGCGCGCCGACGTCCACGATTGATATGAATACGGCTTCCGGAAAAGACATTGTAATTGAGCAGAGAAAGCCGGAAGAGGTTACGGAAATGTGGTACGCGAAACGGATGGCGCCAGAAGGAATCGGTGTGTTTAATCCTGCGTTTGATGTTACGGATAACGATCTGATCACGGGTATCGTCACCGAGCATGGCGTCGCGCGGGCGCCCTTTAAGGAAGCTTTCGAGAAAATGTTCGCCGGAAAGGAAGAATAATGGAACTGCCGCTTTCGTTATCCGTCGTTACGGATGAAAAAATGACCGTTAAAATGATTGAACGGGGAACGGCCCTGCCGGCCTCCAAGACTCGGATTTTCACAGCGGGAAAACCGCTTCCTTCCGCCGTGATGATCGAACTGGTGGCCGGGGAACGCTTTGCCGCCAAAGATAATGAACGGATTGTCCGCCTCCGCATTGGCGGCATAAAAAAGACGGTCGGAAATATCGCCCGGATCGCCGTGAAGGTGGAAGTTTCGGAGGACGGAACCATTCTTTTTGAAGCTTTCGATTACGGAAGCCATCATAAGAAGAGCCGCGTTATTCAGAAAAGCTGGATCCCCGGAGAGGAAAAGATTGCGCAGATTCTTTCATCCGCGCAGGAAGCGGAAGAGGAAGAAACGCTTCTCCGTGACCGCTGCCGTCTGATCAGCCGTGCAAAAGCGGCCGAAATGACTGTGCGTTCCATCAATAAGTCGGACCGTGCTTCTCTGTCGGAAGAAGATTATGCCTATCTGAAAGAGAAAGCCGCCGATATCCGTAAAAGAATCCGCAAAGCGGATGCGCGGAACCTCTCCGAAATCGATTCCAGGGTTCTGGGAGAGGAGATTACATCTATCCGTAAGATCCTGGAAAAAATGTGATTTGCTGCTTGACATAATGGTCCGCGGATGCTAATATTCAAAAGATGTCACGCCGAAGACAGCAGGTGCCGTAATGGCGTAAGAAGATAAACGCCTGCCGAGGATGATCTAGTATTAGAGGTTATTCCCTGTCTGTCTGTGCGCAGACGGGGTTTTTCTTTTCCGGCTGAAGCGTGAACAAATCTAACAGGAGGAAAACGTTTCATGGCAAAAGTAGAACAGAAACAGGTTGTTGTAGACGAGATTTCGAATGTTATCTCTGATGCGGATTCCGTCGTTCTGGTGAACTACAGCGGTCTTACCGTCGCGCAGGACACCGAGCTGAGAAGAAACCTTCGCGCAGAAGGCATTCAGTACAAAGTTTACAAGAACACCATGATGAACTTCGCGTTCAAGGGAACTCCCTGCGAAGAGCTCTGCAAGCACCTTGAGGGCACCAACGCTCTTGCGGTATCCAAAGATGATGCCACCGCCCCGGCCCGCGTACTTGCGGCATTCGCCAAGAAGAACCCGAAACTCGAACTCATCGCCGGCGTCGTGGAAGGCGGCTACTATGATACCGAAGGCATCATCAAGCTTGCGGATGTCCCGACAAGAGAAGTCCTTCTTTCACGCCTGCTTGGAAGCATGCAGTCACCCATCGCAAATCTTGCCCGCGTCCTGAACCAGATTGCCGAAAAAGACGGCGAACCGGCTCCGGCGGAAGAGGCGGAAGAAGCACCCGCGGAATGATCACCGGATCATTCACCGTAATTCAGAAAATAACATCCTGAAATAAGAAGAAAGGAATTAAAAACAATGGCGAAATTAACCACAGCTGAGTTTATCGAAGCGATTAAAGAATTATCCGTTCTGGAACTGAACGAACTGGTAAAGGCCTGTGAGGAAGAGTTCGGCGTATCCGCCGCTGCAGGCGTTGTTGTTGCTGCTGCCGGCCCGGCGGAAGCTGCCGCGGAAGAAGAGAAGACCGAATTCGACGTTGAGCTGACCGAGGTTGGCCCGAACAAGGTTAAGGTTATCAAGGTTGTCCGTGAGATCACCGGCCTCGGCCTGAAAGAGGCGAAGGACCTGGTTGACGGAGCTCCGAAGCTCATCAAGGAAGCGGTTTCCAAAGCGGAAGCGGATGAGATCAAAGAGAAGGTTGAAGCAGAAGGCGCGAAAATCACGCTTAAGTAATTTCAATGTGATCGAACTCGGCAGGGCGGCATTCTTGCCGCCCTGTCTGTTGATTCAGCCGGCATTTTTTGCGGCCGGTTTATGCATCTTTCAGAATTCTGAAGCAGTATATGGAGTTTTGTTATGAGTGAAAAATTAACCCGCAGTGACGTTAAAAAGATTGAAGAAGAAATTGAGCATCGCAAACTGGTCGTCCGAAGGGAAGCGATCGAAGCGGTAAAGGAAGCCCGTGCCCACGGCGACCTCAGTGAGAACTTTGAATATTACGCAGCCAGACAGGCGAAAAACCAGAATGAATCCCGGATTACCTATCTTGAGAACATGCTGAAGCATGCCGTGATTATCGAGGATGAATCCGCCGAGGGTGAAGTCGGTCTGAACAAGCGCGTTAAGATATTTTTCGAGGATGACGGAGAAACCGAAGAGTACAAAATCGTCACCTCGATCCGCGGCGATTCCAGAAGGGGCCTGATTTCCCCGGAATCTCCGCTGGGCGCCGCCCTCATGGGACTTCATGAAGGCGACCGCGCGGAAATCTACGCCGGAAGCGGCAGCTATTTTGTGAAAATCCTGCAGATCACAAACGTCGGCGAAGAAGAAACGGACACCCTGAAACAGTTCTGATCCATGAGGAAATTATGAGTTTTTTACTGAAACTCCGGAAAAAATTCGGCCGGTACGCCATTCACGGACTGACCAAATACATCATTGCCGCTTACATCGTCGGATATCTGCTGGAAATTATCGGATCCTATTCCGGGGGCGGGATTATTTATTATCTGACCCTGATGCCGGGAAGAATACTTTCAGGAGAGATCTGGCGTCTGTTCACCTGGGTCCTGACCCCTCCCTCCTCCATCGGCATTTTCACCATTATCATGCTGATTGTCTATTATCAGCTTGGCAGAGTCCTGGAACGGGTCTGGGGCGATTTCTTTTATGACCTGTTCATCTTTTTCGGGCTTTTCTGCACGGTGGTCGGGGCTTTTATCATCCATTTTGCCGGAAACACCCGGATTATTGAGCTGACCGGAGGAACCATTTTCACGACGTATTACGTCAGCCTTTCCATATTCCTCGGGTTTGCCCTGACGTTTCCCGAGCAGCAGATGCTTCTGTTTTTCATCATCCCGCTGAAAATCAAGTACCTTGCGCTGTTTGACGCGGCGTATCTGATTTACCAGATCATCCGGGTTCCGTACTGGGAGATCCGGATCCAGATCATCTGTTCCATGGCGTCGGTCATCGCGCTGGTCATTCTCCGTTACGCTCCGCGGAAGAAGAGCCCGGCTCAGAAGCAGTTTAAGAAAGCCGTCAGCCCCGCGCAGGCCAAAGCCCCGGAAAAGGGGAAGGCCATGCATAAGTGCGTAATCTGCGGGCAGACCGAGCTGGATAATCCTGATCTGGAGTTCCGCTACTGCTCAAAATGCAGCGGCGGAAAAGAGTACTGCAGCAATCACCTGTTTACACACCAGCACAGCTGAGCAGGCTGTAGCAGAGGATCATCATGAAACTGAACGAAATTATTTCCCGTAATTCCGAAGAAATGGTTGAAACCCTGAAGGAACTCCTGCGAATTCCCAGCGTGGCTCAGGAACCGGAAGAAGGAGCGCCGAACGGCAGGGACGTGGCTGACGCTCTGGAATTCATGCTGGAACGGGCGGACAAAATGGGTTTCCGTACCGTCAATTTCGACGGACAGGTCGGATATTGCGAATACGGAAAAGGAGAGCAGATTGCCGTTGTTGCCCATCTGGATGTCGTTCCGGCAGGGGACGGCTGGACATTCGACCCGTTCGGAGGCAGGGAAGAGGGCGGACGCATTTATGGCCGGGGCGCCGTGGATGACAAGGGACCGGCCGTTGCCTGTCTGTATGCGCTGAACGCGTTAAAGGAGTCCGGACTGCCGGTCCATAAGAGGATCCGGATCCTTTTCGGAACGAGCGAGGAAACCGGAAGCGCGGACATGAAGTATTATTTCGAACATGGCGGAGAAAAACCGGTCTGCGGCTTTACGCCGGACGGTTCCTATCCGGTCATCCATGGAGAAAAGGGCATTGTGATCGCCACTCTGGAAAAGCATTATTCACAGTCGGCAGAAGCTCCGAAACTCCGGCGTATGAGCGGCGGAACCGCGTTTAATGTTGTACCGGCACAGGCATTCGCGGAAATTGAATGCAACAGCGCCGCAGCGGAAGAGTTTATCCGGAACCATGAGGCCCCTGTCTTCGCGGAAATTACCGAATACGGAATGAAAATCCGTTCCGAGGGCGTAAGCGCTCACGGAAGCACGCCGGAAAAGGGCGTGAATGCCGTGGCTCTTCTGATTCACGCGCTTTGTGACATTCCTTTTTCTCCGGAGCTTTCGGAAACGCTGCGTTTCCTGGACGAACGGATCGGAAGCGAGACGGACGGGGCGGGCCTGGGTATCGCTCTCCGGGATCCTATTTCCGGCGGGCTGACCCTGAACCTTGGCACCATCCGGGGCGATGAAGGGCGGATGGGAATCTGCATTAATTACCGGTACCCGGTTACTTTCCGTCTGGAAGACTGCGCCCCGGCCTTTAATGAGGCGTTTACTGAAAACGGCTTTCATCTGGTGTCCCAGAAGCATGAACCGGCTCTGTACGTCGATCCGGAAAGTACGCTGGTACGGACGCTGCTGGACGTCTATAATGAACAGACCGGACGGGATGAAAAGGCCTTCTGCATCGGCGGGGGGACCTATGCGAAATCCGTGCCGAATATCGTGGCTTTCGGACCGGTCTTTCCGGAAGATCCCGACCGGGAGCATAAGCCGGATGAATGCATTGAACGGGAAAACCTGATTCTGAATGCGCGGATCTATGCCCACGCGATGTACCGGCTTGCCCGTTAGATAAGAAGTTTTTTTGATATGCAGCAGTCCCTGCGGCGAAAAGACCGGATAATTTGCTTGCACATCACACTTTAACGTGCTATCCTAACACATAACGGATAATCTGAGGAGGTTTTACTATGATATTCGCAGCAGCCGGAAGCGGCAATTTTACCATGATCATTATTCTGGTCGCCATGATCGCATTGATGTATTTCATGATGATCCGTCCCCAGAGTAAAGAGAGAAAACGGATGCAGGAAATGCTTTCCGCCATGGACGTCGGCGACGCAGTCCTTACATCCAGCGGTTTCTATGGCGTCGTAATCGAGATTACGGCCGATGACGTTATCGTGGAATTCGGCAACAACAAGAACTGCCGTATTCCCATGAAGAAATCCGCGATCATCCAGGTTGAGAAGCCCGGCGGATTTGTCGAGCCCGTGAAGCCTGAAAAAGTGGAAAAGAAAAACAAAAAGGCAGAAGAAATTGTCGACAATGCTGCGGAAGCGGCTGCCGACACTGCGGAGAATGCCGCTGATGCCGTACAGGAAGCCGCCGGAGAAGCAGCAGAAGCGGCTGCCGATGCCGCCGAGGCAGTAAAAGATACGGTTGACGGAGCGGAATCCGACAAATAAATAACGATTCATATCGATCCGGCCGTCCTCCTTCTGTCTGGACGTTCCGGAAAAGACCATTGCGATTTCAGCCTGTTGTGAAAGGTAAATCACAACAGGCTATCTGTTTTATTATTCATAAGGCCGTGTTCGTCAACGGCAATACAACAAGTAAGGAGGCAGTAAACAGTAATGAGCAGAGTGTACAATTTTTCAGCAGGACCGGCGATTCTTCCCGAGGAGGTTATCCTTCAGGCACAGCAGGATCTTTTTGATTACAAAGGATGCGGACAGTCCGTTATGGAAATGAGCCATCGATCCAAGGTGTTTGAGGAGATTCTGAATACGGCGGAAGCCGACCTTCGTGAACTCGTGGGAATCCCCGAAAACTATAAGGTTCTGTTCCTTACCGGAAGCTGCAGCCATCAGTTTTCAGCCATCCCCATGAATCTGATGAAGCACGGCGTCGCGGATTATATCATTACCGGCCAGTGGGCAAAGAAAGCCTGGAAGGAAGCCCAGCGCTACGGACAGGCCAACGCCATTGCATCCTCCGAGGACAAAACCTTCACTTATATTCCGGACTGCTCGGATCTGGATATTTCTCCGGACGCGGATTATGTATATATCTGCGAAAACAATACGATTTACGGCACGAAATACAAACAGCTGCCGAATACGAAGGGAAAAGACCTGGTGGCGGACATGTCCTCCTGCTTCCTTTCCGAGCCGTTTGACGTAACGAAGTACGCCATTGCCTATGGCGGCGTCCAGAAGAATATCGGACCGGCGGGACTGGTCATCATGATCATCCGCGAAGACCTGATCACGGACGACGTGCATCCGGCAACTCCCGTGATGCTCAAGTTCAAGACCCAGGCGGATGCCGGTTCCCTTTACAACACGCCGAACTGCTACAGTATTTATATCTGCGGACTGGTCTTCAAATGGCTGAAGGCCATGGGCGGACTTTCCGTCATGAAGCAGCGGAATGAAGAGAAAGCCGCGATCCTTTATGATTATCTGGATTCCAGCGAACTCTTCAAAGGCACCGTTGAGAAGGCTTCCCGTTCCATCATGAACGTTCCCTTCATTACCGGCAATGCGGATCTTGACAAAAAATTTGTCGCGGAAGCGGAACAGAACGGGTTTGTAAATATCAAGGGTCATCGTACCGTCGGCGGAATGCGCGCCAGCATCTACAACGCGATGCCGAAGAAGGGCGTGGAAGACCTGGTTGCGTTTATGAAAGAATTTGAAAGGAAAGAACTGAGATGAAATACACCACATTGAATCCGATCGCGAAAGTCGGTCTTGAAAACTTTACCAGCCGGTTTGAAAAAGGAACGGACATTAATGATTCCGAAATCGTTCTGGTCCGCTCCGCCAATATGAACGAGATGGAGATTCCGGAAAACGTGGTCACCATCGCACGCGCGGGAATCGGCGTGAACAATATTCCGATCGAACAGTGCGCTGAGCGCGGCATTGTTGTTTTCAACACCCCGGGAGCCAACTCCAACGGCGTGAAGGAACTGGTTATTGCCGGCATGCTCCTCGCTTCCCGTGACATTATCGGCGGGGTGGAATGGATTCGTTCCGAGTCGGACAATCCGGAGATCGACAAGGTTGTGGAGAAGAAGAAAAAACAGTTCTCCGGTTCGGAAATCAAAGGCAAAAAACTGGGCATCATCGGCCTGGGCGCCATCGGACAGCGCGTAGCCAACGCCGCGGAGCATCTCGGCATGGAGGTGTACGGTTATGATCCCTACCTTTCGGTCGATGCGGCCTGGAATCTTTCCCGCCGTGTTCATCACATCAGCGATGTGAAGGAAATCTATAAGAAGTGCGATTTCATTACGGTTCATGTACCGCTTCTGGACAGCACAAAGGGCATGATCAATAAAGAAGCCATCGATATGATGAAGAACGGCGTGGTTCTGCTGAACCTGGCCCGGGATCTGATCGTGGATGAAAAAGCGGTTGTGGAAGCCCTTGAATCCGGCAAGATGGCCAAGTATGTGACCGACTTTGCCAATACGACCATCTGTTCCGCGCCGAACACGATTATCACGCCCCATCTGGGCGCTTCCACCCATGAGGCAGAGGATAACTGCGCGGTTATGGCCGTCCGCCAGGTTGTGGACTTTATCGAAAACGGTAACATCCGCAACTCCGTCAACTATCCGAATTGCGACGCCGGAATCTGCTATGCTGCCGGCGGCCGTATCGCGATCTGCCATAAGAATGTGGTCAATATGATCAACAGCTTTACAAAAGTAATCGGTGATGCCGGCATCAATATTGACAACCTGACCAACAAGGCCAAGGGCGGTTATGCCTATACGATCATCGACCTGGAAAGCCCGGCGGATGAGGAAACACTGAAAAAACTGCGTGCCGTTGAAGGTGTTACCCGGGTGCGCGTCGTAAAATAACAGGAGAGACCATGGCAAAGATCAGACCGTTCCGGGCGCTGCGGCCTGCCCGGGAGCTTGCACCTTTGATTGCGGCTCTACCGTACGACGTGTATTCTTCCGCGGAGGCCCGGGAGCTGGTAAAGGACGATCCGTATTCTTTTCTCCGGATCGACCGGCCCGAAACCCAGTTCCCGCCGGAACAGGATCCCTGTTCACCAGAGGTTTATGAAAAAGCGGCAGAGATGCTGCGGGAAATGACGGAAAGAGGGGAGTTCGTATCGGACGAATCCCCCTGTTTCTATGTATATGAGCTTACGATGAACGGCCGTACCCAGACCGGCCTGGTGGCGGCCTCTTCCGTCGATGACTACGTGAACGGCATCATCCGGCGGCATGAAAATACCCGTAAGGAAAAGGAACAGGACCGGATCCGGCACGTGGATACCTGCAGCGCACAGACCGGGCCGATTTTTCTTGCCTACCGGGATGACAACCGGATCAACCGGATCATTGAGAAAGTGAAAGCAGGAGACCCGGACGTGGATTTTGTCCGGAAGGACGGAACCCGTCACCGTGTCTGGCCGATTGCGGATCAAAGCCGGCTCGAAGAACTGCAGTCGCTGTTTGAGGGCATCCCCCATACCTATATTGCGGACGGACATCACCGGGCCGCTTCCGCGGTGGCGGTTTCTTTGAAGCGCAGGGAGGCATACCCGGATTACACCGGTGACGAAGAATTCAACTATTTCCTGAGTGTTCTTTTCCCGGCCGGCCAGCTTGCGATTATGGATTACAACCGTGTTCTGAAGACTCTGAACGGACATACAGCGGAAGAAATCCTTGATGCCGTCAGGAAAGTCATGAATCCGGTTTCGTGTTCGGCCGAGCCGTTCCATCCCCGTAAGAAGGGAGAAATCGGACTCCTGCTGGATGGCTGCTGGTATGGATTTTCCGTACGGGAAGAATACCGGAGCGACGATCCTGTCGAAAATCTGGACGTGGCCTTCCTGCAAAGGGAAATTCTTTCGCCGGTTTTCGGCATTACCGATCCTACGACGGATCCGATGATTGATTTTGTCGGTGGAATCCGCGGTCTGTCCGAACTGGAACGCCGCTGCAGAACGGACGCAAAGGCGGCCTTCTGTATGTATCCTACGGATATAAGAGAATTGTTTTCCGTGGCGGATGCCGGCCGTTTAATGCCGCCGAAGTCCACCTGGTTTGAGCCGAAGCTTCTCAGCGGCCTTTTTATACATCTGATCTGATACAATAAACCATGTTTCTGGCAAAAGAAAAACTATCGCAAAAAAAATATAAAGCGTACCTGATTTTCTGGCTCTGCTATTTTGCCATTGCGGGATATAACTTTTTTGCACATACCGACGCGGTGCTCGGGGAACCGGATGACCCGGCACGGTCTCTTTATATCCTTCTTTACGCAGCGGTCATCGCTGCCTTCGCGCTGACCATTTTCTACTGTTTCCGCCGCTGGGGACGGGAATACCGCCCGAAGGAACCGAATAACCATGAATATGCTCCCCGGATTAAATGGTACCATTTTTTTGCTCTGGTACTGACGGATGTTTACAGCTTTTTTGTTCTGGAGCTGGTCAATAATTCCGAAAAACTTGCGGAAATGGACCCGCTCTATATCTCCATGAACCTTCTCGGCGGCCTGATCATGGGACTGATCCTGTTTTTCTGGTTCAACTCCCTACGCCGCGCCTGCGTCGCTTTGTATACTTTCGCGACGGTCATGAGCCTGATTTTTTATTTCGTCTATATGACGAGAGGGGAACCGCTCCAGCTGATTGATATTTTCAGCTTCAAGACCGCCTGGGGCGTAGCCGGGGGATATGAATTTGTTTTTACACGCTGGATCACGGTTTTCCTTCTGCTGACAGCCTGTATTTTCGCCATTGGTTCCCATATGCAGGACCGCTGCCTTGCGAGAAAACGTCCCGGAAAAATCCTGATGCGGGTGGGCGTTTTCGTCTTTATGATTATCGGATACCGTTATTTCCTTTACGGAAACTGGAATGTGCAGCTGGGGATCGTTACGGATCTCTGGGCTCCGCATGATACCTATGAGGAATGCGGCACCAATCTGGGCTTTTTCTGCGTCGCAAAATTTATGAAAAACGACCCTCCGGCCGGCTATTCCAAAAACGTTGTCGAGCAGAATGCCAGAAAGAGCGAAGAAGAGTACAGCGCCTGGGAACCGAAACCGCAGGCGGACGCGGTGACCCCGGTCAATATCATTGCCATCATGAACGAATCCTGGGCGGATTACCGGCATGTGGATCCGGAGTTTTCCACGAGTGTTCCCTATATGGAATATGTGGACTCCCTGCAGGAGAATATTATCAAGGGCCATACAATGGTCTGCATCTGGGGAGGCGGCACTTCCAAATCGGAATACGAATTCCTGACAGGGAATTCCGTGCGGCAGTATCCGGGACTGGTCCCCTTCGTGAATTTCTATACGCATGATCAGTATTCCCTTGTTTCCACCCTGAAGGATCAGGGCTATGAAACCATTGCCATGCATCCGAACAAGGGAACAAACTGGAACCGCGTCACCGCCTATCAGTATCTCGGTTTTGACCGCTTCTATACCCTGGATGATTTCGGGGAGGACGCGCAGAAAATCCGGGGCATGATCAGTGACCGGGAGAACTATGAAAAAATCGTGGATCTTCTGGAAGCGAAGGAAAATCCGTCGGATCCCCTGTTCATCTTCAATGTCACCATGCAGAACCACGGCGGTTATTCGACCGATAATTACAAAAACGACGTATCGGTCAACGGTTTTTCGGACGATGCGGTGAACCGATATCTTTCTCTAGCGAAAAATACCGATGAAGCGACGGAATATCTGATTGAGTACTTAAAGGGCGTGGAGGAACCGACCATGGTGCTGATGTTCGGGGATCATTTTCCCGGCCTCGAACAGATCGAGGAGTTCCTTTCCGGAAAGGTCCGGGATGAGCTTCCCGCCGATGAACGGACAAAGTACTTCGAGACGCCGTTCTTTATCTGGACGAATTACGAATCGGAGACCAGAACCGACGTCATCACCAGCTGTAATTTCCTCGGAACGATCATGCTGGAAAAAACCGGCCTCGCCATGACTCCGTACAACCATTATCTGCAGATGCTGAAGGCGGAAATTCAGGGGTATAACCATATCGGTTATTATGACGCCCTCGGGAATTTCCATGCCTGGGCGGACGCGGAAGAAGGAGTGATTGACAAACGGACGGAATATGAGTATTTTCAATACAACGCACTGGTTGAAAGCAGGAACCGGGCCGACTGGTTCTTTACAATACCGGATTCTCCGTAACGGGAAGCGGTCCGGTTCAAGAAAGGATGAGAAAAGATGATCGCTGCCAGCAACATTACTCTGCGCGTCGGGAAAAAGGCGCTTTTCGAGGACGTAAACATTAAATTCACCGAAGGCAACTGCTACGGTGTAATCGGAGCGAACGGCGCCGGAAAATCCACTTTCCTGCGCATCCTTTCCGGACAGCTGGAACCGACATCGGGCGAAGTGATCATTACGCCCGGGGACCGTCTGTCTTTCCTGGAGCAGGATCACTTCAAATATGATGAATATACGGTAATGGATACTGTCATTATGGGAAATCAGCGCCTTTACGATATCCGTGAGGAGAAGGATGCCCTGTATGCCAAACCGGACTTTTCGGATGAAGACGGGATCCGCGCCAGTGAGCTGGAAGCGGAATTTGCCGATATGAACGGCTGGGAAGCGGAAGCCGACGCGGAAACGCTGCTGAACGGCCTCGGCATTGAAACGGAATATCACTACGCGCTGGTCGGGGACCTGACCGGCAGCCAGAAGGTAAAAATCCTGCTGGCCCGCGCCCTGTTCGGCAATCCGGACATCCTGCTTCTGGACGAGCCGACCAACCATCTGGATCTGGACGCCATTGCCTGGCTGGAAGAGTTCCTCATTAATTTCGACAATACGGTGATTGTGGTTTCTCATGACCGTTACTTCCTGAATAAGGTCTGCACGCAGATTGCGGATATCGACTATGGAAAAATCCAGCTGTATGCCGGAAACTACGATTTCTGGTTTGAGTCCAGCAGCCTGATCGTCAAGCAGATGAAGGAAGCCAACAAGAAAAAAGAGGAAAAAATCAAGGAACTGCAGGAATTCATTTCCCGTTTCTCCGCGAATGCTTCCAAGTCGCGTCAGGCAACTTCCCGTAAGAAAGCGCTGGAAAAGATCCAGCTGGACGAGATCAAACCCTCCAGCCGGAAATATCCCTATATCGATTTCCGTCCGGACCGCAGCATCGGCAACGAGGTGCTGATGGTGGAGCATCTCAGCAAAACCGTCGACGGGGTCAAGCTGCTGGACGATCTGACGTTTACCCTTCGCAGGGAGGATAAAGTGGCGTTCGTCGGGGGAAACGAGCAGGCGATCACCATGTTTTTCAAGATCATCATGGGTGAAGAGGAACCGGACGAAGGATACTATAAATGGGGGGTAACGACTACACAGGCCTATTTCCCCAAGGACAGCACGGAAGAATTCAATAACGACCTGAATATTGCCGAATGGCTGACCCAGTATTCCGAGATCAAAGACGTGACCTATGTCCGCGGTTTCCTTGGACGCATGCTTTTTGCCGGGGAGGACGGCGTGAAGAAGGTTAAAGTGCTTTCCGGAGGCGAGCGCGTCCGCTGCCTGCTTTCAAAAATGATGATTTCCGGCGCGAACGTGCTGATTCTGGACGAGCCCACCAACCATCTGGATATGGAATCAATCACGGCCCTGAACAACGGCCTGATCAAATTCCCGGGCGTGGAGCTGTTCACCTGCCATGACCATCAGTTCGTGCAGACTACGGCCAACCGGATTATGGAGATCACGTCCGACGGGAAACTGATTGACAAGATAACGACCTATGACGAATATCTGGCGGCGGATGAAGCCGCGAGAAAACGGCAGATCTACCGGGTAACGGAATCCCAGGAGGAGGACGACTGATGGACGCTAAGCCGATCGTGATCATCATGGCTGCCGGGCTTGGCTCCCGTTACGGAGGCCTGAAGCAGATGGACCCGGTGGATGATGCCGGAAACGTCATCCTTCATTATTCGGTTCATGACGCGGCGGAGGCCGGCTTTTCGGACTTTGTCTTCGTGATCCGCAGGGAAAACGAGGAAGACTTTAAAGAGCGTATTACCTCCTGCTTCCCGGAAGAATGGAATATCCGGTTCGCTTTTCAGGAGACCTCGGACATTCCGGACGGTGCGGAGCCCCTTGTCGAACGCACGAAACCCTGGGGAACCGGCCATGCGGTACGCGCATGCCGCGGCCTGATACAGGGAAGACCGTTCCTGGTGATCAATGCTGACGATTATTACGGAAAAGAAGCCTTCCGGGTCATGTTCGCTTTTCTCACCGGAACCGGAAAGAGGGGAGAATACGCGATGGTCGGCTATCTGCTGAAGAATACCGTTACCGAAAACGGACACGTAGCCCGCGGTATCTGTGAATGTGATGAAAACGGGTTCCTGACCAAAATAACAGAGCGGACCCGGATTGAGAAAAAAGACGGGGGAATTGCCTTTACGGAAGACGACGGGCAGACCTGGACGGAACTGATGCCGGATACGCCGGTCTCCATGAATTTCTGGGGCTTTACCCCGGATTTCATGGAAGAGACGGACCGGCGGTTCCTTTCCTTTCTGCAGAGCCTGACTTCGGAGAACGCGCTGCGGGCAGAGTATTTTCTGCCCGGTATCGTAGAGCAGCTGCTGGAAGAGCGCAAATGCACTGTCCGTGTGCTGCCGACCACGGAAAA
Source organism: uncultured Lachnospiraceae bacterium (assembly GCA_902795985.1). The sequence goes on along the minus strand of CADBNG010000169.1, from coordinate 1,289 downwards.
ATGGTACGGAGTGACCTATCGGGAGGATAAGCCGGTGGTCATGAAAGCGCTGGGAGACATGAAAGCGGCAGGCCTTTATCCGAATCTGTGAAGGACCGGTTCTTTTTGAACTGTTACACGGATTCTTCGGAATCCGTATATTGTAAGAGTTACTGTAATGTGCTAAATTTGTTTCGATTATAAATAAACGAAGTATTCCGGAGAGACAACATGAAAACTGCAGTTATGACCGATACCAACAGCGGAATTACCGTTGAAGAAGGAAAAGAACTCGGGATATTTGTCCTTCCGATGCCAGTAATCGTGGAAGGCCGGGACTATCTGGAGGGCGTGAATATCACAGCGAAGGAGCTGTACCGGGCGATCCGTGAAGGGAAAAATGTCTGTACTTCCCAGCCGTCGCCGGATGACCTGCTTCAGATGTGGCAGTCAATCCTGGATCAGGGCTACGACGAAATTGTACATGTTCCCATGTCTTCGGGACTGTCCAGCTCCTGTGAAATGGCACAGTCCTTTGCCCGGGATTTTGAAGGCCGGGTTTTCGTTGCGGATAACCACCGGATTGCCGTGACGCTCCGGGATTCCGTTATTGAAGCGAAAGCCATGGCGGACCAGGGCTGTACCGCGGAAGAAATCCGTGATCATCTGGATAAAACGGGATCGGATTCCCGGATCTTTATTGCCGTGCATACGCTGGACCTTCTGAAAAAAAGCGGACGCATCACACCGGCTGCCGCGGCGATTGCTTCAGTATTCCATATTATTCCGATCCTCTCCATTAAAGAAGGAAAACTGGATGCCTTTGCCAAGGCCCGGGGCGTGAACCGCTGTGAAAAAATGATCTGTGAAGCGGTGCAAAAAGAGATCGACGCCCATTTCGCCCAGGACGATCCGTCCCATGTCTGGATCGGCGTAGCCGGTACATTCGAAGAGCAGGAGGACGCGGACCGCTGGTTCGATACGGTGAAAAAACATTTTCCCGGGTATAATATCTATTACAACTCCCTTTCCTGCAGTATTGCCTGCCATGTAAGCATTAATTCCATCGGAATCGGCATCTGCCGGCGGTAGGCGGGAATTCAAAATGGCTGCAGGGAATGCACTTGACGAAAAAAGCCGCCGATTTTATTATAAAAGATGAATGTTTGAAATGAAGGGGCGGTAATGACGAAAAGATCAATCGTATTTCTGGCGTGCTGTACCGGGGTCGCATTTATTTCGACCTTTATGCTGGGCTCCGACAGCACGCCTTTTCTATTGTGGTGGATTGCCGCGCTGCTGATCGGCCT
>CADBNG010000168.1 GCA_902795985.1 uncultured Lachnospiraceae bacterium | reverse complement strand
TCAGATGAGGGACTCGGAGTAAGCCAGGTCACAATACAATACAGGAAACCTGGTTCCGGAGACAACGAGTGTATCCGCCTGACATACAATTCAGAAACAGAAAAATGGGAAAATGAGATCCGTTGTGACAAATCTTCAGAACGTGGCACCTGGAAGATTTACAGCATCGAGGCTCTGGACAGAGGCGGTAATTTGACACGTATTATAAACTCAGAATTCGATTCGGATTCAGGTGTTGATCTTTCCGCTGGTGATTTCCAGCTGCGGAATACGGTCACCTTCGACACCCGCGGCGGAAGTAATATCGATCCGCAATATGTGATGCTCGGCGAAAAGGCGACGCGTCCTGCCGATCCGACGAAAGGAAACGGCGCCTGGCAGGGCGGCGGAGACTTTGCCGGCTGGTATGCGGATGAAGCTTTCACGCAATACTTCAACTTCAACACCCCGATTACGGAAGACACCACAATCTATGCAAGGTGGGCCTACGGATTCTCGATTTGCTCTTACGATAAAACGAACAGCGCCGACTATGACGGCGGGAAGTACATGGTGCTCCAGCATGGCATGACCGAGAGCGATCTGTATTATGGCGGGAGCAACTTTACACTCTATGAAGGGGAGGCTCTGACCCTAAAGGCAGTTCCGGACCCGGGATACAAATTCGCCGGCTGGTACAAAGGCGAATACATCGGCATGGTAGATTACTACCACACCCAGGTGTCGCGCCCGCTGGACATGTCCGATCCGGAGAATCTGCTGTCGTCTGACCTCGAGTATTCCTTCGTTCTCGATCAGAATACGATCATCTGTCCGGTATTCGAAGTGTGCGAGGAACATCAGTGGGACGGCGGCACGGTAACGAAGAAAGCCACCTGCACCGGGACAGGCACGAAAACATTCAAATGCACAGCTTGCGGGACCGAGAAAACGGAAGAACTGCCGGCGCTTGGCCATAAATGGACCGGTCCGGCCTGGAGCTGGGACGGATACATCAAAGCAACGGCAACGTTCACCTGCTCGCGCTGCCAAGCGAAGGAGAAAGTAACCGGGAAGTCGGACGGCGGCGTGATAACGAAAAAGCCGACGGCAACGGCAACCGGAATCAGAACCTATACGGTAAGCGTAAAAGGTATCGACGGAAAGACCTATACCACGACGAAAACGGAAACCCTTGCGAAGACGGCTACGGAACTGAAGGAAACGCACGTCACCGCCGGCAATCAGGTCTATAACGGCACGGCCCGGAAACCGGCCGTCGTGAAAGTCGGAACCAAAACGCTGACCGAAGGCACGGATTACACGGCGACCTATCAGAACAATCAAAACGTCGGGACGGCGACGGTAACCATCACCGGCAAAGGAAATTACACCGGCACCGTTACCAAAACCTTTGCGATTACGCAGGCCAGTCTGAAGAACGCCATGGTTTCCGGCCTTGCCGCCAGGACCTATAACGGCACGGCCCAGAAACCGGCGCCGACGGTCAAGGTGAACCTGGATGGCAAGACGTTCACCTTAAAATCCAGCACGGATTATACGGTTACCTATAAAAACAATACGAATGTCGGAACCGCGACCGTGACCATCACCGGGAAAGGCAACTTTAAGGACGCGGTAAGCAAGACCTTCCCGATCAAAGCCGCAGATATCAAAGCGACAACCGTCACCGGCCTGAAAGATCAAAGCTTTGATGGGAAAGCAAAGACCCCGGCCCCGACGTTGAAAATAACCTTAAACGGGAAGACGGTGACCTTGAAGAAGGGAACCGATTACGCGGTCCGCTATAAGAACAATACCGATCCGGGACAGGCGACCGTCACCCTTACCGGCAAGGGGAACTTCACCGGAACCAAGAGCGTGATCTTTAAGATCGTGAAGCAGAAGGGGTCCATGGAGCGTCTGGCCGGAGCAGACCGCTACGCGACGAGCCTTGCGATTGCCGACCAGTTCAAGAAGGAAGCGGGCGTCAGCCGGTTTAAGGCTTTGATCTTGGCCGACGGCATCAACTATCCGGATGCCCTGGCGGGCTCGTATCTGGGCCTCGTGAAAGATTGCCCGGTGATCTCGGTAGCCGGTATGTATCCGAACCATCAGGGCACGGCAAATGCCATCGCCTATATTAAGAGGAACCTGGTTGCGGGGGGACAGATTTACATCGTCGGCGGCGAAGGAAGCGTGGATCCGGCCATCGAAAAGACGCTGAAAGCAGCCGGCTATAAAGTCAAGAGACTGGCAGGAAATAACCGCTATCTCACCAATCTGGAGATCCTGAAAGAAGCGAAGATAAAAGCAGGTTCCCAGTTCATCGTCTGTACGGGTGCGGAATTCGCGGATGCGCTTTCGGCTTCAGCAACCGGAAAACCGCTGCTTTTGGTCGCGGGAACCGGGAAGGCCCTGACTGCCGAGCAGAAGGCCTATTTACAGAGTGCCAAACCGTCGCAGTTCTTCGTGGTCGGCGATGCGAAGGTTGTAAGCAACGAAATCGTAAACGAACTGAAGACCTTTGCGCCGGTCACCCGTGTCGGCTCGGGTGATGCCTACAGCCGGTCCCTTGCCGTAACCAGGAAATTCTTCACCGGTAATCAGATGGTCATTCAGGTAGCAGACGGCAGAAACTTCCCCGACGGCCTCTGCGGAGGCGCGCTGGCGGCAAGAAGGAAAGCGCCGCTCCTCCTGAGTAACGATGAAG
>CADBNG010000167.1 GCA_902795985.1 uncultured Lachnospiraceae bacterium | reverse complement strand
GGCCGGTCGCGCCGCGGATTTCATCCGCCGAAACCTCTTCGCCGTCCAGCCAGTAGCGGATATGAACCGCAAAGGGCAGCCCGGAAATGTCCGCGTCCTCTTCCATTTCCTCCCCGCTCTTTTTGATTTTCGCCGAGACCGGGGTCCCGTCCGCTTTCGCGCGGACGGTGACGATCTCTTCGCCGGTTGCCTTCTCTTCCGGCATCGGTTCCGGGACAGCCGTTTCACTCTTTTCCGAAACCGCCGACGTTTCCGTCTCAACGGCCGGTGCCGGTTCCGGCCGGCCTTCACCGCAGCCCGCCAGCGCAGCTGCAGCCGCAAGCGCAGCAAATCCCGCTGTCATTCTTCTGAACCAGGTTCTCCATCCGCTCATTTTCGTTTCTCCGTTCTATTCCACATTCTTCAGTGCAGAATCCATGGGGACCCTGCTGATTTTCAGATATTCCAGTATGGCCACCGCCCCGTAAGCCGCCGCTCCCAGAATGATCATCTTCACAAACACTTCATTGCTGATGATCAGCGGCAGCCAGCCGCTCATTTCCTGGCGGAAGTACCAGTAAAAAACCTGCTTCAGGATGATGGTCTCCACCGGTATCGTCACCACCATCGCTGCCAGCACGACAATCGTGGTAACGGTCAGATACAGCTTCCCGATCTCCCGGCTTGTATATCCGAGGATCTTTGTCATGGAAATGGATCCCGCGTTCTTTTCGATGATGATCTTTGACATCAGATAGATCAGGATCAGATACATCAGCACGGAAAAGATGTCCACAACCTTCATCATGCCGCCCATGGAGATCAGCAGCTGGCGCGATACTTTGGACAGGGCATCCAGATCGATGATCTGGCTGATGTATTTTTCGTCGATATCCGTAAGCGGCGTATCGGAAAAATAGCCCGAAAACGTGCCTTCTCCCAGCTCGAACCGTTCATTGAGGGTTTCCTTATCCATAAAGACGCAGATCGCCCCGCTGTAGGGGTAAACCCCTTCCACCCGGAAGTCGTAAACGGTGCTTTTATAGGGTTCCTTCAGACGGAGCGTATCCCCTGATCCGATCTGCCATTTTTCCGCGGCGCTTTGGGAGATCAGAATCCCGTCCCCGTCGAAACGGGCATCCAGATAACGGCTGTCCTTCTCGATGCCGTATACCGTCAGCTCCTCCTCCGTGCATCCCAGTTCCGGCGTGGTTTTCAGCACATAGGCGCTGAATTTCTCCGCATCTTCATTGCCTGTTTCCACCGCTTCTTTGAACAGCATCATATTGATCAGGCTTTCCGTCTTTTTGTTCTCATTAAGCGCTCCGGCCGGCAGCTGCAGGATGTACTGATACTGGCAGAACATCATGCCCGGCAGGGCGTTCATATAATTATTCATCACGCTTGGGAACATCATGCCGAACAGCAGAAGGAAATTCGCGAAGAGAATCCCGATTACCATCAGGACATAGCTGCTCATGTTCTGAAAAACGATCCGCAGACGGAAACGGGCAAAGAACGGAAGTTTCTCATTCAGATGCACCGCGCCTTTTTTTCTTCCCCGGCGGAGGTCCCGGCGGAGAAACTGCAGCGGCGTCCGGGAAAGCCGGCTTCTCAGAATCACATAGTTAATCACCAGCATCAAAAGGATCGGCAGGATCGTGCTCTCCAGAAAAGCCGTGGCGTTCCAGCGGGTTTCGTACGTCGGCAAGGAATAACTGGCGTAATAAAGATTCGCGTTCACGTCCTTCATCACGGTATATCCCAGGATATTGCCGATCAGCGCTGCCGTCAGCGTCACCAGGATCGGCAGCGTCATATAATGACGAATCAGTTCTCCCTTAGTGCAGCCGGTGGCGCGGAGCGTCCCGATCACCGCGGATTCCTTTATGATGGTATTGCTGATAGTGACGGCAAAAACGAAGGCAATGATCATCGTCACAACAACCAGAAAGATGATAATCATGAACCGGTCATGGCCGATGTCTTCACCGGTAAAACGGATCGCCTGATTCTGATAACGGGGAGTAAAGCCGGTCAGATCCGCAATTCCGTCCAGCTTTTCCATAAAGTCTTCCGCCGCTGTGTTTTCCTGCTCCTCGTCTGCCGGCGGATTTTTATATTTCCAGGCATAGCGCCAGCTCAGAACATCCCGGTCAAAGGAGGAAAATTCCTCTTTCGTTACCACCGCGACGCCGAAGTTCTTGGCGTCGAACATGGTATCATTGTTGTTTTCAAACAGGGCGCTGTAGTCGCTGAGGGCTTCCAGACCGGTAATCCGGTACGTTTTCCCGTCAAAGGAAATGGTATCGCCCGCCTTCAGCCCGTTATTATCCGCGAACATCCGGTCGATGGCAATTTCATCGGAGGCTTTCGGGATCTCCCCGCTCATCATGCAGACAAGATTGACTTCGTCCCGCATTGCGAATACGCGCAGCGCGGCCCCCATATCCGTTTCCCTGTCGGCGCAATACAGCGGATAAACGTCCACACCCGCGTCAGAAACGGCCCGGATCTGACGGTCGGACAGCTCTTTTTTCGCAACGAAGTTTCCGTCTTCGATATTGTATTTTTCAAAACTTTCCGCGTAGGCCTCGATCATGCTGCCGTCTGCCACCAGGAACCCGGAGATTTCCGAAATGGACAGAAGCAGCAGAAGGAAGATCACGGCATACTTCCCGAAATCCCCTTTCAGTTCACGAAGGAGCCGTTTTCTCAACGGATTCTTTACCATTCGATCTCCTCCGCGCTCATCCGGCGTTCATTATCCGTCCGGCTCCGGAACCGGCCGTCCCGAAGACGGATCACCGTATCAGCCATCAGGCCGATGGCCTCATTGTGGGTGACCATGACGATGGTGCTTCCATACGTCTCATTCACTTTCGCGATCAGGGATAAAATCTCTTTGGAAGTCTGGAAGTCCAATGCGCCCGTAGGCTCGTCGCACAGCAGGATGTCCGGGTTCTTGATGATCGCCCGGCCGATGGACGTTCTCTGCTGCTGCCCTCCGGAAAGCTGGTTCGGGAGCTTTCGCTCGTGTTCTTTCAGACCCAGGGTCTGAAGAAGCTCTTCGATATCCAGCGGTTGGTCCGAAAGCCAGGCGCCGACTTCGATATTCTCCCGCACCGTCAGGTTTGGGATCAGGTTGTACATCTGGAAAATATAGCCCAGATGCTTTCTCCGGTAAGCCGTCAGCTTTTTTTCGCTCAGCTTCCCGATGCTGTCTTCGCCGATCAGGATTTCCCCTTCATCCGCGGTGTCGATTCCGCCGATTATATTCAGCAGCGTGGATTTTCCGGAGCCGGAGGGGCCCAGAAGGACGCAGAATTTTCCTTTTTCCAGCGAAAAGTCAATGCCTTTGAGTACTTCAACGCGGCTTTCTCCCTCTCCGAAAGACTTGTGAATGTTGTGCAGTTCCAGAAACATGCTCTTCCCCTCAAAAAATTAAAATAAGCGCAACAGAGGCTCGTTTTTCAAGCCTCTGTCAGTCTCAGGATCTCTGTCGTTGACGGCACGCAGGAACAGTTCCTGCTGCCTGTATAGGATGTGGGCAAGCAGACCCGCTGTCCGGTGCCGGGTAATCCGTTACGGCGGATCAGGCCAGCGCGGCGCCCAGCTTCTTACAGGCATCGATGGCTTCGTCATCCGGCGCTTCATTGCAGATCACAAAGCCGCAGGCCAGGACTGCGCCGATCTCTTTGCAGTGATCTTCCCAGTTGCGCATCCATTCGCCGTCTCCCCATCCGTAAGAGCCGAACAGGGCAATTTTCTTCCCGTTCAGTTTTCCTTCAACAGATTCGAACATCGGCAGAAACTCGGTGTCTTCCAGCTCTTCGGCGCCCATGGAAGGACATCCGAAGGCGATGGCGTCATATTCATCGGCTTTCTCCGCCGAAAAAGCGGCGGCTTCAAACAGCTCCGCTTCCGCTCCGGCCGCTTTTGCGCCTTCGCATACCGCTTCCGCCATCGTCTGGGTGTTTCCGGTTCCGCTCCAATAAACAACTGCAGTTTTGCTCATTATTTTTGATTTCCTTTCCTGTATTGCGGGCCGGATTTATCCGGCCGTTTCCAATCGGTATTTATTAACCTGCAACGGCAAGCCGTTCGATTCCGAATCCGTTCTCGAAACAGTCCCGGTATCGTTTCTCACACTTCCGATACTTCCGGAACGTTTCCTGCGCGCCTTCCGGATCGTGATAGACCTTCCATGTTCCGCAAAGCAGATAATTCTTTGCCCCGTTATTCATAAATCCTTCCACGTCTTCCGGAGGATATCCGAGAAAAAGGCCGATCTCGTGAGGGAACCCTTCTTTCTTTTTCAGCTTCTGAATGAGACGTTTTATGCAGAGTTCGGGATTCGAACCGGTATAGCCGCATTTCTGAAGCAGGCTCCGGGTCTTTTCTCCCGACAGATCCCGAAGAAGGCTTTGGCGGCGGTATAAATAGATGAGGACACACTGTTTACCGGTTACGATGGGAATGAGCCGAAGCCCTTTCCCGTTCAGGATCCGGTTCAGTTCCCGGATCTCCGCATAAACGTCGCACTGACTGCATCGCCCGCAGGAAAACAGGCTGCCGGTTTTGATATTGGCCAGGGTAGGTGCGCAAAACCACACGAGCTGTTCGGTCAATGATCGGTTTCCCGGCATTACAATGGGTTCCTTTCCTGTGTATTGAGTTAGATATCGCTAACTCTTGTCTGTATTATAGTTAGCATTTGCTTACTTGTCAACATTTTTTATTTTTTGGTTGAAATCAGAATTGGAATACTCATTCAGAATGCTGTTCAAAAGCGGAACAGCAGATTCGGACGTAAAAGAAACGTCCCCTCTTCCGTCATTCAGTACAGCGCGCAGGACACTCAGTTCAGCATCAGCGTCAGCACCGCATAAAACGCGATAAACAGAACCAGCAGAACAATTTCAGACTTGATATGATTTGCCAGAAGGCCCACGACCTCCCTCATAAAGGCGTTGGGCCAGAAATACCATTTGGTGCGGGCCCCCATGCCTTCCGCGTTCAGGCCCGCAAGCTGTGCCCAGAGGCCGCTGCGGAAAACGTGATAATTGGTTGTGGAGAAGCAGACGTTCGCCTCAGGCTGCCGTTCCCGGATCAGTTTTCCGGAAAACTTCATATTCTCGTACGTGTTGCGGGACTGGTTCTCCGGCAGGATCTGCTCCTTTTCAATCCCCTGGGAAAGCAGATAATCTGTCATGGCCTCCGCTTCGGACTTCACCTCATCCGCGCCTTTTCCGCCGGATGGCACGAAGACTGCCCGGCGTCCCGTTGCCTGCTCCTGCTCCTTCGCGAAACGGATCGCCCGGTCCACACGCCCCCGCAGCAAAGGCGTGAGCGTACCGTTTCCGAAGATTTTGCAGCCCAGGATCACAATGTAATCCTTATCCGGTTTCGGGCGGAAACGGGCCGCACGGACGCCGCAGATGATGGACCCGATCAGGATGCATTCAAAAAACACAAACGCCGTACAGTATACGCTGTAAAGCGTGTCATGAATCAGCATCTCCCGCTGCGAGCCCATGGTGTAGTAATTCAGGCGCCAGCCCAGCCATTCCCCTCCCACCATAAGCAGACCGATCAGAATGCCCAGCATGTTCCGGAAACGCCGTCCTTCATGCCGGATCAGTGAAATATTGCTGATGGTCATGGCAGCGGCAAAAAGGATCGCAAAAGGAGCGGTGATCATCATGAAGTTGGCGGCTGCGCCGGTCAGGGAGGAATAAACCGTACGCATGGTTTGTTCATCAGGATGTCGGAACAGATCGACCAGGGAAAGCAAAAGGATCACCGCCGCGGCCATCGTAAAAATGCCGAAGGAGACCGCATGCAGCGTCTGATAGGAATACAGGGCCGTTCCTCCTGCCCTGCGGAAATAATCGAGGAAAAGAAAGGCGACGGAAAACAGGAAAACAACCGCGCAGACAAACAGGAAACGGTCCCCGTTGAATTCACCGGTTCCTTCCTGATACATGATTCCGGTCCGGCCTACACGGACCAGGTCCATGGCAAAGAAATCCGGATTATCCGGGTCCGTAACAATAATCGCGCTGGTTCCGGGATTCTGAGGACGAAGACGGATGCACAGCCGCCTTCCTTCCAGCGACTGCTCCAGGATCTGGATGTGTTCCCCGTCTTCCGTGGTAATCTGAAGGTTCTGCGCACTCTCCGGAGCCGACGGAAGCCGGATTTCCGCAGTAAAGATATTGCCCCGGACCGCCCTTGAGATAACCAGCAGCGCGAACAGGATGCCGGCAATAATGCCGAATTTTTTCACTAACTCCCTCAATTATTATCCTCCGGAGCCGTGAAAGCTCAGGAATCCTGCTGTGATTTCTCCTGCGGCCCCTTGATTCTTTCCAGTTTTTCGGCGTTCTGACGCATGGGAAGGAACAGCGGAACGTATTCCACGATCACGCTGGAAGTTTCCAGACCATACCATTTGACAGGACTTCCGATAATGCTTCGGATGATGTACTTGGAACGGACCAGGAAATGATCCATGCTGGAGATTTCGCCGTCCACCGGCATCATTTTGCGCAGCATGCAGAACTTGAACGCGCCGACCGGTGAAGGCCCGTAAATCGAATGCCGTTTGTTCTGTTTCGGCAGCTCTCCCGTAGCAAGAAGATCATGAACCACCTGCCGCAGGAATACATTGACGCGCTGGTTGACCTTATAACCCAGCATGAACTGTACGCGGAAAATAAAATCCGTCCCGTACGTTTCTACATCATACTTCATTACATAAGGATCGTCCATGGTGATCACACTGATGATCCAGTAGGCATCCGCCCGCTTCGGATCCTTATCCATCAGGGAATACAGGATGTCCCGGTCGATTTCGTCCGGATGCCCTCCTTTGGTCAGATAAACCACATTGTTGCTCAGGAAGGGAACTTCCCGATCCTCTTTCAGCTCCTTCAGACCCCCGATGTAATCCCGGATACGCAGCTTTGTTCCCTGCATCCGTTCGATCTGCGTACCGCGGTACCAGACCAGCATGATGAAGAACAGAAGGGCGGAAAGGATCACGGCCACATAACCGCCATGGACGAATTTTCCAAGACTGGAGACAAAGAAGATCAGTTCAATCGCGCCGAAAACGACCGCAAACGCAGCGGCTGCCAGTCGTTTTTTATGAAGAACGCCGATATATACAGTAAACAGAATGGTCATCATCAGCATGCTGATGGTGATGGCCAGACCGTAGGCGTTCTCCATACGGGCACCGCTCCGGAAATACAGGACCACCAGGATGCAGCAGGCCCACAGGACTTTATTGACCATCGGTATGTACAGCTGGCCCTTGGTCTCCGACGGATACTGGATCTGCATATGAGGCATCAGATCCAGACTAGCCGCCTCGTGAACCAGGGTGTAGCTGCCGCTGATCAGGGCCTGGCTGGCGATAATCGCGGCAAGGGCGCTTAAGATAACCGCCAGCGGACGCAGAACTTCCGGCAGCATCATATAGAACGGGTTCAGCTCCGGAATGGCCCGGATTGCCGGATCATTCTGGCTGTGAAGGATCCAGACGCACTGGCCCATATAATTCAGTATCAGGCAGATTTTGACAAAAGGCCAGCTGATGTAAATATTCTGCTTGCCCACGTGGCCCATATCGGTATAGAGGGCTTCCGCGCCGGTGGTGCACAGGAAGACGCTTCCGAGGATCATCAGTCCGGCCTTGTTGTACGGACTGAAAAGGATTTTGACGGCATAGACCGGGCTGAAGGCCCGGAGAATGCTGAGATCACCGACTGCGGCCGTGATGCCGGTGATTCCCAGGAACAGGAACCAGATCATCATTACCGGCCCGAAAATCTTACCGATCATGCTGGTTCCGCCCCGCTGGATCAGGAACAGGGCGCTGATAATAGCGATCGTAATGATCAGCACTACGGCCTGGCCCTCGCCCAGGAAACGGTTCATGCTTTCAATGCTTCGAAGGCCTTCCACCGCCGTCGTAACCGTAACGGCCGGGGTCAGAACGCCGTCGGCCAGCATGGTGCATCCGCCGATCATGGTGGGAATAATCAGCCAGAGCCCGCACCGGCGCACCAGGCTGTACAGCGCGAAAATTCCGCCCTCCCCGTGGTTGTCCGCCTTCATGGCAATCAGCACATGCTTGATGGTGGTCAGAAGGGTGATCGTCCAGATTGTCAGCGACAGGGCCCCGACAATAAACTCTTCATTAACATTGCCGATTCCTCCATTCCCCTCAAGAATCGACTTCATTACGTACATCGGAGAAGTCCCGATATCCCCGTACACAATGCCGATCGTCACAAGGAACATGGCAAATCCGATTTTATGAGTACGGCCCTGAGCCGGTATAATCTCTTTCATCTGTTCTGCACCTGTAGTAAGCTTCTGTTTCCTCTTTCTCAGCATTTTCTAATGCCGAAGATCATAAAAGTATAGCACTGTCCCCGGAAAATGTCACTACAAGAAAACAGCTCAACGGAGCAAAGGGGACAGTCCCCTTTGCTCCCCTTTGCTCCCAAAAAGGACAGGCGCCTGGCCCCTTTATGTTGTTCTCAGGCTTTTAAGGCGCGGACGGCGTTGAGGACCGCGATGACCATGACTCCGACGTCGGCAAAAATGGCAAGGCCCATTCCGGCCAGGCCCAGGGCGCCGAGGATCAGGCAGACCAGTTTGACGCCGATCGCGAAAACGATGTTCTGATAAACGATCCGGATACATTTGCGGGAAATACGGACGGCCCGGGGGATTTTCAAAGGATCGTCATCCATCAGGACCACATCGGCCGCTTCGATGGCCGCGTCCGATCCCATGGCACCCATGGCGATTCCGATATCCGCGCGGGAAAGGACCGGGGCGTCGTTGATCCCGTCCCCGACAAAGGCCAGCTTTTCGGTTTTCTCCGCGGCCGCCATCAACCGTTCCACTTCCGTGATTTTATCTCCCGGGAGAAGGCCGCTTTTGTATTCGGTGATGCCCAGCTCACCGGCCACATGGGCGGCAGCGCTTTCGATATCACCGGTCAGCATGACCGTTTTGGAAACTCCGGCCTCTCCCAGCCGGCGGATGGCTTCCTCTGAAGTCGGCTTGACGGTATCGGAAATGACGATATGGCCGGCATATTCCCCGTCAATAGCCAGATGGATAATCGTTCCGATGCTGCGGCACGGGGTGTAAGGGATGCCAAGACGATCCATCAGCTTTCCGTTTCCGGCCGCGACCAGATGCCCGTCCACCTTCGCCGTCACGCCATGCCCGCTGATCTCCTCAATATCCGTCACACGGTTTCGGTCAATCGGGACTTTCGCCGCTCTTTGAAGGCTCAGGCTGACCGGATGGGAGGACGCGCATTCTGCCAGCGCCGCGTATTCAATCAGCTTCTCCTCTTCCATTATGCCGTGATGGACCGCATCGACTTCAAATATCCCTTTGGTCAGCGTTCCGGTCTTATCAAAAACCACGGTTTTAACCTTCGACAGGGTCTCCAGATAGTTCGATCCCTTGATCAGGATGCCCTGCCGGCTGGCCCCGCCGATTCCGGCAAAAAAGCTGAGCGGAATGCTGATGACCAGAGCGCAGGGACAGCTGATGACCAGGAAGATCAGGGCCCGGTAAATCCAGTCCAGCCATCCTCCGGGAAGTCCCGAAGCCATGCGGACAAGCGGAGGCACGATGGCCAGCGCCAGCGCGGCATAGCAGACCGCCGGGGTGTAAACCCTCGCAAAACGGGATATAAATTCCTCCGACCGGGATTTTCTCGAGCTCGCCTCTTCCACCAGTTCCAGAATTTTCGATGCGGTGGATTCGCCGAATTCCTTTTCCGTCCGGATTTTAAGTACGCCGGAAAGGTTAATGCAGCCGCTCGCCACCGTATCCCCGCAGCGCACGTCCGCCGGCAGGCTTTCACCGGTCAGCGCTACCGTATCCAGACTGGAAGTGCCCTCGACAACAACGCCGTCGATCGGCACCTTTTCCCCGGGCTGGACCACAATGATGGTTCCGACAGCCACTTCATCGGGATCCACCTGGGTCAGCGTCCCGTCCGTTTCAATATTCGCGTAATCCGGACGGACATCCATCAGTTCGCTGATGCTGCGGCGGCTCTTCCCCACCGCAATTCCCTGAAACAGCTCGCCGATCTGATAAAACAGCATAACGGCCACCGCTTCGTTATAGTCACCGCTTTTTTCGATAAAGGCAAGGGCAAACGCCCCGATGGTCGCCACGGTCATCAGGAAGTTTTCGTCGAAAACCCGGCGGTTCAGGATTCCCCTGCCGGCCTTTCGCAGGATATCGTATCCGATCAGGATATAGACCGCCAGGAACAGAACAAACCGCAGCGCGCCGGTGACCGGCAGAAAATGCAGAAGAACAAGCGCTGCCGCCGTGATCAGGATCCGTATCAGCATTTTTTTCTGTTTTCTGTTCATATTTTCTGACTTTCTGAAAAAAAACAGGGGGACAGATGTCTCACTGTCCCCGTTATCACGCTGCAGAAGTTAAAAACTCCGGTATCCGCCCCGTGCCGGGAAACCAAGGCGGCCGATATTAAAACTCGATTTCACAGTCCGGCTCCACCTTGCGGCAGTCCTTCAGGACCTGCTTCATGACCTTTTTCTCGTCCGCGCCTTCTTCGAATTCCACGGTCATTTTCAGGGTCATAAAGCTCACCGAAGCCTTTTTAACGCCTTCCACTTTATTTGCAGCCTGTTCCATCAGATTGGCGCAGTTGGCACAGTCCACTTCGATCTTATAGGTTTTTTTCATGATCTCCGCCTTTCTCCGGCTTCATCCGAATGACCCAGCCGGTTCCCTTTCGATTCAACGATTAAACATTTGTTTAATCGTTATGGCTGTAGTATAATATACAAAAAAGGACCTGTCAACTGATTATTGCCGGAAAACACGCATACAGACAGTGAACCGGTGTTCTGCTGAAGCAGGCGTCCCTGCCTGACGCGGATTCCGTTATTTGCAGCAGCAGGCTGCAGAAAGAAGAATCATGAACCTTCACGAACTGCCCCATCACCATCATGGTGACCACGAAGAATACGAAGAGCTGCGCAGCGTCCTCGCAAAAAACGAGGAATTCGAAGTCGTTTCCGGCCTCTTCCGCCTGATCTCCGATCCCACCCGGATCCGGATCTTCTGGCTGCTCTGCCACTGTGAGGAATGCGTTCTGAACATCTCCGCCATGATGGACATGTCCAGTCCCGCCGTTTCCCACCATCTCCGGGCATTAAAAAGCAGCGGCCTGATCGTCAGCCGCCGCGAAGGCAAGGAAGTCTATTATAAAGCCTCGGAAACACCGGAGAGCCGAAATCTGCACGAAATGATCGAGGCCCTGATGGCCATTTCCTGCCCGGATTAATCCGCCACCGTCACCGTAAAATCATTCACGTCATTATAGACAAAGATCTCCGCCAGATTCTCTGTCAGTATCACTTCGTTCGCATCCGTCACCAGCACCAGACCCAGCTCTTCGTGCTCTTTCCGGAACTCCAGCGCTTTCTCTTTTCCCATGACAAACAGCGCCGTAGACATGGCATCGCAGTATGCCGCGTCCTCCCCAACCACTGTTACGGAAAGCAGTCCGTTTCTTGCGGGATACCCGGTTGCCGGATCGATAATATGCCACCAGATGTTCCCGTCTTCATCCTCAAAAAACCGCTCGTATCCGCCGGACGTCACCACGGCCTTGTCCGTCAGTTCCAGATAGCCCACATATTCTTCACCCACCGGATTGCGCACAGCCACTTTCCAGAGAGATCCATCCGGCTTTTTCCCGGACGTCACCACGTTGCCGCCCAGATCAATAATCGCCGACGTCACGCCGCCTTCGTGGAGCTTCTCCATCAGCAGATTACCCAGATATCCCTTGGCAATGCCGCCCAGATCGATTTCCATCTCTTCACCGATCCGAATCGTCCCGTTTTCCGCCTGTACCTGCCGGTAGTCCACGTTTTTCAGCAATTCCTTCAGTTTTTCCGGATCCGGTACCTGATACTCCCCGGTGGTAAAGCCCCACTCCCGGACGACGGGGTAAACGGAAATATCAAACGCGCCGCCGCAGACTTCGCAGAACTGAAGCGCGGTCCGCACAACGTCTTCTGTCCGCTCCGAAACGCTGCCTTTCTTCTCCCGGTTGATCCGTGCGATTTCACTGCCGGAATTCGTTACCGAAAGCAGCTTTTCCAGCTCTTCAATCTCCGTCTGCAAAGAGGACATCAGCGTGTCATCCGCATCATATGCCCGAATCGTCATATAGGTGTCCATGGCAAAAACG
>CADBNG010000166.1 GCA_902795985.1 uncultured Lachnospiraceae bacterium | reverse complement strand
GCGGCTCGTCTCGACGCGCTCCCAGTAAAAGCGCATATCGTTTCCGGGCGCGTTGCCGGTTACAAGGGTCAGACGCAGGGCGTCCGCCCCGTATTTGTCGATCACTTCCAGCGGATCGATGCCGTTGCCGAGGGATTTGCTCATCTTGCGGCCCAGGGAATCACGCACCAGCCCGTGGATCAGGACGTACTTGAAGGGCGAATGGCCGGTCTGCTCCAGCGCCGAGAACACCATCCGGATGACCCAGAAGAAAATGATGTCGTATCCGGTAACCAGCACGTCCGTGGGATAGAAATAGTCCATCTCCGGCGTTTTCTCCGGCCAGCCCAGGGTGGAAAACGGCCAGAGCGCCGACGAAAACCAGGTGTCGAGGGTGTCCTCATCCTGCGTCAGGTGCGTGCAGCCGCACTTCGGGCACACTTCCGGGGCGCCGCCCTTTTTGACAATCACTTCGCCGCATTCATCGCAGTACCATGCGGGAATACGGATGCCCCACCAGAGCTGACGGGAAATGCACCAATCCCGGATATTCTCCAGCCAGTGAAGATAGATCTTGTCGAACCGGTCCGGCACAAAGTTCAGATCCGGCGTTTTCAGGACCTCCATCGAGGCCTCCGCCATTTCCTTCATGCGGACGAACCACTGGGGCTTGATCATGGGTTCCACGGTGGTGCCGCAGCGGTCGTGGGTACCCACGGCATGGCTGTGGGGAACGACCTTCACCAGAAGGCCCAGCTCTTCCAGCTCTTTTACGATCAGCTGCCGGGCTTCGTAGCGGTCCATTCCGGCGTATTTTCCGCCGTTTTCATTAATGGTGGCGTCGTCGTTCAGAATGTTAATCTCTTCCAGGTTGTGACGCTTGCCCACTTCAAAGTCATTCGGGTCATGGGCCGGAGTGATTTTCACGCAGCCGGTTCCGAATTCCATATCCACATAATCATCGGCAATCACCGGGATCTGCCGGCCGGTAAGCGGCAGTTCCAGCATTTTTCCTACAATATCTTTATAGCGGTCATCCTTCGGATTGACGGCCACGGCGGTGTCGCCCAGCATCGTCTCGGGACGGGTCGTGGCGATCTCCACAAAGCGGCCTTCTTCCCCGATGATCGGGTAATTGATGTGCCAGAAGAAACCGTTCTGGTCCTCGTGCTCCACTTCCGCGTCCGAAAGGGAGGTTTTGCAGACCGGGCACCAGTTGATGATCCGGCTTCCTTTATATATATATCCCTTCTCGTACAGTTTGACGAAGACTTCCTCGACGGCCCGGCGGCTGACCGGATCCATGGTAAAACGTTCCCGGTCCCAGTCGGCGGACGCGCCTAATTTGTGCAGCTGGTTGATGATCCGGCTGCCGTATTCGTTTTTCCATGCCCAGGCGTATTCCAGGAACTTCTCCCGGCCGATCTCCGCTTTGTCAATGCCCTGCTCCTTGAGCATTTCCGTGACCTTGACCTCTGTGGCGATCGCCGCGTGATCCGTACCCGGCTGCCAGAGGGCCTCATATCCCTGCATCCGCTTAAAACGGATCAGGATATCCTGCAGGGTATTGTCGAGCGCATGGCCCATGTGCAGCTGCCCCGTTACATTGGGCGGGGGCATGATGATCGTAAAGGGCTTTTTGTCCGGATCGACCTTCGCGCGGAAGTATCCCTTTTCCATCCATTTCTGATATAAACGGTCTTCCAGACCGCTGGGATCATAAGTCTTCGCAAGTTCTTTTCCCATGACGGTGATATCTCCTTCATCCTGATCTGTTTCCGGCATCCGTTCCGGAGATACGCGGACATGATTTGCCCGCCTTTTCTCCGGCGAAGTCTCTGCCGATAACGTCAGTCAACAGACGATCCCGCCCGTTTTTTTCAAAAAAACCGGGCAACACCGTCTGACTGATTGAATCATTATAAGTTGAGGGGTATGTTTTGTCAACGCAGGAGAAGGTCCGCAAGGGACGGAGCAGGGGGCGAAGGGGACTGTCCCTGCGGAACGGGCCCGCAAGGGACAGAGCAGGGGGGCGATGGGGACTGTCCCCTTCGGGTCAAAACAGGTAGTTCTTGTTGGTGTACCCGTATTTTCCAAGCGTCGGGACGTATACATACCAGTAATCGCCGGATTCCTTGTTGATCACCTGGACCTGCTCGCCGGTGTAGATCGCGCCGATCTCGTTATTGTAATCGAACGCTTTCGCGTTTCTTAAGGCGAGATATCCGCTCTTCACTTTCGCCGTGTAGATCCATTTTTCTGTATACGCTGAACCAGAATATCCGTTTGCCGCAAGATAATTCTTGTTTACATATCCCCATTTCCCGAGTGACGGTGCGTATACATACCAGTAGGTGCTGTCGCCCACGGAGCAGAACTCGACGATCTCACCGGTGTAAAGGGCGCCGATCTCATTGGAATTATCATAGGCCATGGCCGTCCGAAGGGCGAGGTAGCCGGACTGGACCTTTACGGTGTATGTATTGCAGGAGCTTGTATTGCTGGAGTAAGCGCTGTGATTAACTGTCTCTCCTTTTCTAAGATAATTGCTGTTGGTATATCCCCATTTGTCCAGGCTGGGAACATATACATACCAGTAGGTCTCCCAGGACTTTTCCGTTACGTAGACCGCCTGGCCATTGTAGATCGCGCCGATCTCGTTGGTGTAATCAAAGGCCTTCGCGTTCCGAAGTGCCAGATAGCCGGAATCCACCGACGCGTAATAGACTTCATAACCCACCGGCGTGTCACAGGCAGCTGCCTTTTCCGGCGCAGCTGCAAGAATTCCGACACACATCAATGCGCAAAGCACAGCGGCTGCGGCTCTTTTCGCTAAGGACTTTTTCGCACAATCTTTTCTGAACATATCTTTTTCCTCCCTCTGGACTTTTTATTCTCTGTTTCCGTCTGCCGTCCGGCATCGGGTTGTTTTCTTTACATGCTCAGTGTATCAGAGGGGAATTGCAGATTTGTTTTTGCTGTTTTTTGCAGAGAAAAAGGACAAAGTG
>CADBNG010000165.1 GCA_902795985.1 uncultured Lachnospiraceae bacterium | reverse complement strand
ACCGCAAGCCTTCGTTCGTGCTCTGTTTTCAGGCCTTTATACCGGGCGGAAAAGAGCCCCGGTTCCCCGCCGAGGGCTTCCACTTCCAGCCCGCTGTCGTCTGAAATGACGCAGCAGCGGGACAGTTCAAAAACCGCCCGAGCTTTCAGAACGGCATTCTGCGCAAAGGTGGATCCGGTTTCTTCCACGTCAGGGCAGATGTTTTCTTCATCCTGTGAGGATACCTGGAAGCCCATGGGCTCAAAGATGTCCTTATACTCCCGGATCTTCCCGGGATTGCTGCTGGCAATGATCAGTTTCATGGCGCTTCTCCGGTTCTGTTTGTTCTTCGCGGCCGGCATGAGGCTCAGGCCGTTTTTTTTATGGCCCGCAATACGTTTTATATTTCCGGATTACAGGCAAAAACCGGCCGGCGGACTGCCTTCCGGTTTTTCTGATGAAAACAGGCATATGCGGACATCACCTTTTCCGGCGGTCGTGCCCGCCGAACTCCACGGAATGGGTACGCTTTTTGGTAATGTACAGGGCCTTGTCCGCTTCCGAAATCAGATCGAAGAATTCCTGGTAGCCTGCGGGCTCTCCCTGCGCGCTTCCGATGGAAAGAAGCACTTTGACCTTATCCTTCACAAAATCGTAGACATTGGCGCCGAAATTCTCTTCCGGGGGCTTGTATGTGATCACCAGGAACTCGTCCCCGCCGTACCTGTAGTAATAGGCGCCGGGGTAAAGCTGCTTCAGCGTTTCACTGACTTCCTTCAGGATCGCGTCTCCGGCGGCGTGCCCGTGCCGGTCGTTGATTTCCTTGAAGTAATTGATGTCAGCCATATAGGCGGTCATCCTGCGGCCGTCCGCCTTGTGCGCGTGCTCTTCCAGGGCCAGCCTGTTCAGAAGGCCGGTCAGGCCGTCGTGGTGGCTGGCGTTCTGCAGGATTTCATTGCTTTCGATGAGGCGGATTGCTTTTGACGATACGTTGATCTGCGCATGGTACAGGATTCCGTTTGCCGCGATGGACGCCAGGGTAAAGACCAGATAATTCAGGATGTCAATGTTTGCCGCCCGGTCCAGCGTATACAGGGAAAGATACAGGCCGGCGAAGGCTCCGCCGATCAGCAGGGTTCCGATCCAGGGCCGGAAGAGGACGAAACAGATCATGATTACACCGACAGTATAGAACGTCAGGATCTGGTCGCCGGTTTTGTAATGGCGGTAATCCACAAAGATCGCCCACAGGGAGAAAAGAATAAAGAAGAAAACCTTGAAGGCGATAAAACGTCGGTGGGAAAGCTCCGCGGCCAAAAGCATCCTGTTTGAAAGAAAAGACGCGACAGCGCACAGTACCATGCAATAGCCGACGCTGACGAGGCTCGTGATTTCATTGCGGTCAAACCCCTGCAGGTCGGACAGGATGATAAAGGCAAT
Source organism: uncultured Lachnospiraceae bacterium (assembly GCA_902795985.1). The sequence continues at coordinate 592 of CADBNG010000165.1, read as the reverse complement.
GTAGAAGAACAGCACGGACTCGAGGAGCAGAACGGCCGACGATATGATATGAATGTTTCTGAGCGTCCGGCGGTCCATATCCTTCAGCACTTTGGAGTCAACGGAAGGATTCAGGTACCGGACAAACCTGTCAAAAAGTTTCATATTCACCCCTGATAAAATCGGTTGTAATGCTGATCATATTCACAACATCTATATTATCATTGACCGGTCCGATCATGCAAGAGCTGCAGACAACAAAATCCCGGGCAGCGGATGCCCGGGATTCGGAGCGCGGCCTTTGGAAAGGTCAGACGGCCGTCAGGTAGTCGTTTGCCACATAGCCGGTTTTTCCGGTCACGGGATCCATAACCTGGCTCCAGACCCAGCCGCGGGCGATCACTTCCAGTTCGTCCCCGGCCGTCAGCCGGCGGATGGCCTTGGAGGTCTTGTTGGGCCTGACGCGGAGGCCGACGCTTTCCGCGGTTTTGCCGTTCAGTGCTTTCGCGGAAACGAAGTAGGGAGATACCGCGACGAAGTGGTCCTCGCGCTCGGTGATCTCATACTTTCCGGGCTGGGTGCCCTGCAGGAACTTGCGCATGACATAGCCGTT
>CADBNG010000164.1 GCA_902795985.1 uncultured Lachnospiraceae bacterium | reverse complement strand
CATGTAAAGCGGGATCTGTGCGACAACTGCGGAGAATGCGCCAAAGTCTGCCATCCCCACGCGCTTTATATCTGCGGAGAGGATTATACGGTGGACGAGGTGCTGAAAAAAGTGCTGGCGGACAAACCCTTCTTCGAGCACAGCGGCGGCGGGGCCACCGTTTCCGGCGGCGAGGCGCTGTCCCAGCCGGAATTCACCCGGGAACTGCTGAAGCGCCTGAAGGAAGAGGGGATTCACACCGCTCTGGACACCACCGGCTTTGCGAAATGGGAGACCATCGAGTCGGTCCTTCCCTATACGGACCTGTTCCTTTATGACCTGAAATGCATGGATTCCGAAAAGCATAAATCCGTTGTGGCCGTTCCGAACGAGCCGATCCTCGAGAACGCGAAGAAGATCGCCGCGGCCGGCGGAAAAATGCAGATCCGGATTCCCGTAATCCCGCGTTTTAATGACGATGAGGAAAACATCCGGAAAACGGCGGAGTTCTGTGTGGAACTGGGGGATGCCGTGACCGTGATCCAGCTTCTTCCGTATCACAATCTCGGAGTATCCAAATACCAGAGAATCAGTGACGGAAAGGTTCTGGAGGCGGTTCCGCCCAGTGAAGAGAAGATGGAGAAGATCCGGGATCTTATGGCTTCCTACGGGCTGAATGTAACGATTCACTGACCGGAGTGTTTCCGGCCGTAAAACGGCATTTGTGCCGGATACAAAACAGGGGGCTGCCGCGTTATGCGCAGCCCCCTGAAAACTGAAAAAGAATCCGGATCTTCTGCCGGGTTCAGAATGCGGACGAATTCCGGGGCAAAAGCTCCGGGTTTTTTGCTATAATAAAGCAAAGATGAAAGGAGACCGAAGCATGAGTGTGGAAAGCTTTAAGATCGATGTCGAAGAAGAAGTATTGGAAGATTTGAAGCAGCGCCTGGCCAATACCCGCTGGCCCAGCCCCATTGAAGGTGCCGGCTGGGCATACGGGGCGGACTATGACTATCTGCGCAGGCTGTGCGATTATTGGAGAGCGGAATATGACTGGAGAAAATGGGAAGAGAAGCTGAATGCCATCCCGCAGTTTACATCAGAGATTGACGGAGTAACGATCCGCTTCTGGCATGTCCGGGCGAAGAATAAAAAGAACGCTTTTCCGGTATTGCTGCTTCACGGATGGCCGGGTTCCGCCTTTGAGTTTTACGATATTATTGATCTGCTTACGGATCCGGCCGCGCACGGCGGAGAGGCCGGGGATGCCCTGGATGTAGTGGTCCCGGATCTCCCGGGATATGGATGGAGCGGCAAGCCCCGGGTGCCCGGGTGGGGAGCCGACCGGATTGCGGGCGCAATGAATACGCTTATGACAAAGGAACTGGGCTATCGCCGGTATGGCGTACAGGGTGGAGACTGGGGCGGAATGATTGCCGCCCGGATCGGCACGGTTTTTCCGGAGACTGCCGCCGCGATCCATCTGAATTTCACAATCCTTCCGGTCCCGATGATCGATGAGCTCAGTGAAGAGGACATGGAGGTCTGCCGGAGGCACCAGGAATTTGATTTCTGGGAGGGGGCCTACCATCTTGTCCAGGAAACAAAATGCGACGCGGTGACACTGGCGCAGACGGATTCGCCGGCCGGTCTTGCGGCATGGATCGTAGAGAAGTTCCGCGTATGGAGCGACTGCGAGGGAGATCTGGACAGAAAATACAGCATGGATCAGCTTATTACAAACCTGATGTTTTACTGGGCGCCGAACAGTATTGCCAGCGCGGCGCGGCTTTATTACGAGTCCTTCCACGATCCGGAACGGAACTGGGGCGCTCCGGACCCGCATATTGTGGTTCCTACTGCGGCAGCGCATTTCCCGAAAGATCCTTTCCACCGGCCAAAAGGCTGGATGGAGAAACATTTCAATCTGGTGCGCTGGACGGAAATGCCGCGGGGAGGGCATTTTGCCGCAATGGAAGAACCGGAGCTGCTGGCGGAGGACGTTCTCGCCTTTTTCCGCGAGTACGGCAGATGAGCGGGCTTGAGATTATGAAAAAAAGGGGCTGCGCGCTGATTCGTATGTCCTGTCTGCGGACATCATTTCAGCGGCAGTCCTTCTGTTTTTGCCATCGCGGCACGTCATTCTTCTTTTAAATCACCGAAATCATCAAAGAACTGTTTTTCTTTTTTTGTCAGCTCCGCATCCCTGCGCCGGAAAAGGAAGATGTCCCAGGAAGGGACCGGGGGGTCGAAGGGAAGAAGGACAGTGTCCTTTCCCCCGAGAAACTCCGAAACGGCGCGGACGGTGACCCCGGCGCAGGTGTTCTGCTTCACGATCCGGTGGATGCTGAAGAGTTCGTTGACGCTGCAGAGGATCTCCGGTTCGGCTTTTACGCCGCGGAGATAATCGTTAAACACTGCGGAAAGCTTCATGCGCGGCCCGGGAAGGGCGATCTGCAGGCCGTTCAGATGCCGGGGCGTAATCCGGCGCTGCTTTGCAAGCGGATGGGAACGGTGCACGCACAGAACGACATCGGAAGAGAACAGGCGCCGGCATTCGAAGGTTTCCTCATCCAGGGGACCGGCGCCTATACCAATGCGCGTTTCCCGGTTCAGAACGGCTTCCTCGCATTCCAGATCGTCTTTTTCATGAATCCGGATCCCGCATTCGGGGTGCTGTTCCTGATACTGCCGGACGGCATCCATGATAAAAACGGCATTGGCTTCCTGGGAAACCGCGGCATCGATGGGGGAATCCTCTTCCGCGTTCACGGAAAAATGCTCCCTGCAGAGCCGGTGCGTTTCGAGCAGGCTGTTGGCGTGGGCCAGAAACATCTCGCCCTGGGGGGTCAGGACAAGGCCGTGGCGGGTACGGAGAAAAAACTTCGTCCCGAATTCCTCTTCCAGCCGGTTGATTGCCATGCTCAGGCCCTGCTGTGACATGAACAGCTGGTTTGCCGCGGTCGTGAAGTTTTTGTATTTGCAAAGAATAATAAAATACTCGAGCTGCTGTGTGGTCATGGACGCCCCCGCTGCGACGATTTAAGGATAGAACGGATCCGTGCTCAGGATCGTCGGGTTTTTCTGAATGTATTTTTTCAGGAAATTGATGAATACGCCGATGCAGGGATTGGGATTATCGGGAATCCAGGCCAGCGCTTCGTTCTGGGTCCCGAAGCTCGGGAAATAAATCTTCCGGAAATCCGCGTTCCCGGCAATGGAAAGATGGTTGGCGGAAAGCAGCACGCCGCCACCGGCTTCCATGGTCATGATGGCGGAAGAAAGGGTTTCGCAGGCCCGGAAGGAGGGCCGGATCCCGTTCTCCGCGAGAAGACGGGCCGTCGGGCCGGAATCGGAGTTCGGTTCGAATCCGGAAAAAACAAGGAAGGTATCGTTCTCGAAGTCTTTCAGGCGGATCCGCGATGACTCTGTCCGGAAAAGCGGATGGGACTTGTGGATATACAGGCAGATGTGGCGGATACCGCACAGGATATACTTATAGTAGGTCCTGTTTGTCATGAACCAGTATCCCTCCGTGACGATCTGGGCGAGATCGATTTCATTCTTCTGCATCCGTTCGTTCAGTTCGCTGTCCCGGTAATCGACAAAGGAAACGCTGGTGTTCGGGTACAGGTCCCGGAAATTGGCGATAATGGAAAGATACTGGCCGTTGATTTCACTGTTGTGAATCCCGATTTTCAGCGCCCCGGAAACCCCTTTGTGGATGCGGAGGGATTCGCCCACCAGCAGGTCGTACTGGTCGGAAAGCTTGCGGAGTCCTTCCGCGTAACGTTCGCCCGCAGGCGTCAGGGAACAGAAACGGCTGTCCCGGATAAAAAGGGGGAACCCCACCTCCGCCTCGATGCTTAAAATATGGCGGCTGACGACGGACTGGGATTTATGCAGCAGGTTGGCCGTTTTTGTAAAGCTGAGGGTGTCGGCAAGCGTCAGAAATGTTTTGACTTTTTCAGTATCCATCCGGAGAACACCCCTTTCTGTTGATGGAATAATTTTACTATTCTGAAAAATATGCGTCAAGACTACGCGGGAGGAGCAGACGGCTCAAAGACCGGGGACAAGTTCCGGCAGCAAATTGTCTTCGCGCTCGTTTGGCTGATGCCGCCGGGGCTGTGGACAGCAGACGATCTG
>CADBNG010000163.1 GCA_902795985.1 uncultured Lachnospiraceae bacterium | reverse complement strand
CGCCAGTCCGGCAGCGAATACGATCTGTCCGATCCTCAGGGAATGGCTGATTTCCGAAACGGCATCGTCGATAAACTGATGGAACTGTCAGATGAGATCGAACGCACAAGCTATCTGGAAACCGTTTCCAGAACCTATGGAATCGATAAAGAACTGCTGAGACGCCAGGTGGCCAAGCGTGCGATGAAAGGACAGCCGGTGCGCCGGGAACCCGAAACGATCCGGGATCCCGTGTCGAAGGAAAAAGAGTCTGCCGCGTTGAAAAATGAACGGCTGCTTCTTTCATGGATGAGCCGGGATATCGGGATCATCGAATATACCAGACAATATGTTTCCGATTATGACTTTACGACCGAGATCCACAAGATCATCTGCAGGGCTCTGCTGGCCCAGGCGGATTCGGGGACACTCAATCCGGTCACGATCCTGAACCGCTTCGAGGATGCGGAGGAAAAATCCGCAGCAGCAGCCGTTCTGGAAAAAGAACAGCTTCCCGAAGACGGAAAAGATAAAGAAACAGCGGTAAAAGAGGTCCTGATCGCGATCAAGATCCAGACCTATGAACGATCGCTGAAAAATATGAACACCAACGATCCGGCTGAAATACAGCGGTTCGTAGAAGAAAAAAAGAAACTCGAAGAACTGAAGACCGCGATGGTCGGATCAAATTGAAACAATGAAACCGGAGGAAAAACAAATGGAATTTGATAAGGAAAAATTCCTGGAGAAGCTGAAAGCCCTGGAAGAGCTCGGCAAAAGCAAAAGGAATACCCTGGAACTGGATGAAGTCAAATCGTATTTCAGCGATATGCAGCTGAACGACGAACAGATGGATAAAGTCCGGGAGTATCTCGAGGCGCATAACATTGATATTCTTCAGTTTTCCGAAAGCGACAAAGATATCGACGACACCATGCTCCTGCTGAAAGATGATGATATTCCGCTGGAGGATGAGGAGGAAGTCGATGTTGAAAATATCGATCTGTCCATTCCGGAAGGCGTGAGTGTCGAAGATCCGGTCCGGATGTATTTAAAAGAGATCGGAAAAGTTCCTCTTCTGACTGCAGAGGAGGAAGTCGAGCTGGCAAGAAGGATGGAAGAAGGCGATGAGGCAGCGAAGAAAAAGCTTGCGGAAGCCAACCTTCGTCTTGTCGTTTCCATTGCAAAGCGTTATGTCGGCAGGGGCATGCTGTTTCTGGATCTGATCCAGGAAGGCAACCTGGGCCTGATCAAAGCGGTTGAAAAGTTTGATTACAGAAAAGGCTATAAATTCTCCACTTATGCGACCTGGTGGATCCGTCAGGCAATTACGAGAGCCATTGCGGACCAGGCGCGTACGATCCGTATTCCGGTTCATATGGTTGAAACCATCAACAAGCTGATCCGTGTTTCCAGACAGCTGCTGCAGGATCTCGGCCGTGAACCTACGCCGGAAGAGATCGCGGAAAAGATGGACTTAAGCGTAGACCGTGTACGCGAGATCCTGAAGATCTCCCAGGAGCCGGTATCGCTTGAAACACCGATCGGCGAGGAAGAAGACAGCCATCTCGGCGATTTCATTCAGGATGACAATGTTCCGGCTCCGGCGGATGCCGCGGCGTTTACCATGCTTCGGGAACAGCTCGAAGAAGTCCTGAATACCCTGACAGAGCGTGAACAGAAAGTGCTCCGCCTGCGTTTCGGACTGGACGACGGCCATGCCAGAACGCTGGAAGAAGTCGGAAAAGAATTCAATGTTACCCGTGAACGGATCCGTCAGATCGAAGCGAAAGCTCTGAGAAAGCTGCGCCATCCGAGCCGTTCCAGAAAACTGCGTGATTACCTTGACTGACAGATTTGTCCGCTCTCAAATGTCGGAACGGATGAAGGCCATCGCTTCTTTGGTGACGCCGGGCTATTCCGTTGCAGACATCGGGTGCGATCATGGCTATATTTCCATATTTCTGGTGCAGGAGAATATTGCTCCGTTCTGCATCGCAGCAGATGTGCGGAAAGGACCTGCAGAGGCAGCTGCTAAGAATATAGTTTTGTACGGCGTTCAGGAGCGTGTTGAAGTCCGGCTGGGGAACGGTCTGGAACCCGTTGAGGCCGGAGAAACGGACTGCGCCGTGATCGCCGGGATGGGCGGAAAGACCATCCTTTCGATCCTTTCCGAACAGCCGGAAAAAGCCGGGGCATTGAAGGAAATGGTGCTGGGTCCGCAAAGCGAGATCCCGGAGGTCCGTCAATACATTACCGAACATGGCTTTTCCATCACAGAAGAAAAAATGGTCTTTGAGGATGGAAAGTATTATCCGCTGATCCGTGCGGCTGCATCTGATAAGAATCAAAACCTTTCGGAAGAAGAGCAGATGTTCGGACCGGTCCTGCTGAAAAGAAAAGATCCGGTCCTTCAGTCGATGCTTCAAAAACGGGTCCTCGTCCTTTCCGGAATTCTGGAAGGTCTTTCCGGCAACGAAGGAGTGCGTGCGGAAAGACGGAAAAAAGAATTAGAGCAGGAGCTTATCCGGATAAAGGATACTCTTGCATCCTATTATGAATAAGGCAGATGAAAGAATGGAAGACATACAGATCATTCTGGCTTCCGGATCGCCCAGAAGAAGGGAACTGCTGGGACAGATCGGGCTGGATCCGGTCATTTTCGTCAGCAATGCAGAGGAAGATCTGGACACGGAAGATCCAAAGAAAATGGTCCTTGAGCTGTCAAGGAGAAAGTGCCTTG
>CADBNG010000162.1 GCA_902795985.1 uncultured Lachnospiraceae bacterium | reverse complement strand
CCCCGCTGATCCTCAAAGGCCAGCCGCTCTCCCACATCTTTGCTGTTCATGCGGACGAAATCCCGGTATGCCGCAGGACATTGTACAACTATCTTGACCAGCGCATTTTTCAGGCAAGGAACATTGACCTCCCCCGTCGGGTCCGTTATAAAAAACGGCGCAGATCAACCGATCCCCACCGGACAAGAAAGATCCAGCAGACCTACCGGAACAAACGCACATACAAGGATTTTGAATTCTTCATGCAGATGCACCCGGATGCTGACGTAGTAGAAATGGATACTGTAAAAGGAAGCCGTGTTTCCGGAAAGTGTCTTCTTACACTGCTTTTCCGGAGCTGTTCCTTTATGATCGTCATCCTTCTTAAACGCTGTACCCAGAATGAAGTCATCGAGGCGATCAACGTCCTGACCAATACGATCGGTATCCGGCTCTTTCGTAAATACTTCCCCGTGATCCTGACCGATAACGGCTCTGAATTCAAGAATCCATGGGCAATCGAAACGACTCCGGATGATAAGCACAGGACTTATGTCTTCTATTGTGATCCCTATATTTCAAACCAGAAGGGCCGGTTGGAAAAGAACCATGAATACATCCGCTATGTCATCCCCAAAGGACGAAGCATGTCCCGCTACTCCCAGGAAGACATCACCGTCATGGCGAGTCATATCAATTCAACTGCACGGGACGGGCTCAACGGGCAGACTCCCTACGATCTTGCTCAGCTCCTTTTAGATAAGAGAATCCCCTCTTTACTCGGGATCACCCGTATCGCTGCAGATGAAGTACAGCTGAAGCCTTCGCTTCTGGACTTGCGCCAGGGTGGGTAAGCAATGACAAATGATAAAGATTTCAAAATCCAAAGCCTGGATGAACAGCTTTAATACGGAACATGCCGGCTGAGGATCCGCGCTGCAACGCGGATCTCAACCGGCATATAGCCTTGAACGATATATACGTCTTGAGCAGACAGATGACCAGCTGCACGCCATTTTATACCGACCAGGATATCAAAAGACGGGTGGAATTTACTTTTTCTCAATCTGCTCCAGCCGTCTGTTTGCCATGCAGACAAACAGACGATCTGTGCTGATTATACCACGTTTTTTGGGAGCATCATAGGTGATTTTCAGTGTACGGATTCCTCAAAAATGGCATTCCGTGCGTTTTAAGCGGTTGAACTGGAAGTTACTTTTTCATTTGACCGGCGTGTTAAGCTTCCGGATCTCCCTCAACGAACGTAATTTGGCCATGTTTTACCCTGATATAAAGCCCTTTCACAATTTCTCATTTCTTCCGCACAAAAATAAGGCCGTATGCCCAAAGCAACGGCCTTTACTCTTATCCGACGGATGGATCACTCCGGATGAACGTTACGCGCTCTTTTCCGTTCTTCCGCCCGGTCAATCAGCTGTTTTGATTCCCGGAATGCGGCAAACAATTCTTCCGTGTATTCCTTTTTCCCGGCTTTTTCCTTTTTTTTCATCTCTTCCCAGGTCTGCAGCGCCTCTTCCGGAGACTGCGCGTTTTCCCTGCCAAACACATGAGGATGACGGCGGATCATTTTTTCCGTAATCCCCGCGATCACGTCCTCCATTGTAAAGAGGCCTTCTTCTTCCGCGATCCGGGCATGCATGACAACCTGGAGAAGCAGGTCTCCCAGTTCTTCCTTCAGATTGTCGGGATCTCCCGTCTGTTCCAGAACATTGATGCCGCAGATGACTTCGGCAGCTTCTTCGATGCAGGCCGGCTTCAGGCTTGTATGGGTCTGTTCCCGGTCCCAGGGGCAGCCTCCCTCCGAGCGGAGCCGGGCTGTAACCTCTATGAGTTCGTCAAATTGTTTCATGCTTCTCCAGGCGAATTGCCTTCCATACCGGTCCGGAGGAATGCTCCTCTTCCCGTATTGTTTCCTTTAAATAATCCACTTTGCCGGTGTAAACAGCGTGACGATATCCTCATCCGCTTTCTTCAGGACATATTCGCTGAGTTCCACCCGGATCTCCGTATCATGGCATTTATACTGGGATTTGCAGTCGGCAATCTCCAGGTGCATCAGGTTGATCAGCTGCTCAAAGGTCGTAATCTTCATCTGGCGGCGCATAAACCTTTTCATACGGGCCGGCTGTTCATGATGATGGCCGATATAATATTTCAGGCACCGGACATCTTTTTCGTCCAGAACGTCCCCTTTTTCCGCCAGGAACGGAAGGATCTCCTGCTCCAGGATCTCTACGCCCCGTTCACAGTGTCCTTCATACTGCCAGTCTCCGTCCGGCTTTTTCGGTTCACTGCAGGTATCCGGCTTGCCGATATCATGCAGCAGCGCGGCCAGATAGAGGAGATTGTTCGGCATGTCATCCGGAAGGTCTTTCGGAAGCCGCGCAACGGAATGAATGGAATGAGACCAGAGGTCAAAGCACTGCTGCCGCACTTTCTGATCATAATCAAACATTCTCCGGACGGCCGGTATCAGCTCCGCGATTTCCTCTCTTTTTTCATCGATCTCTTCCGCCGATCCGCTTTCACGCAGAAATTTCAATAATTCCGACAGATTCATTTTCCCCCCAAACCGGCGTTTCCGGTCACGCCATCTCTTTTTTCATGTATTCGATAATATCATCCGACTCGTACAGGGCCTTCCCGTCGATCACCAGACAGGGCACCTGTTCTTTGCCTCCGACCGCAACCAGTTCCCGCGCTGTTTCCCGGTTCGTGGCGTCCTTCATCGGAACCGTCAGGCCGGCCTGTTCCATATACCGGAAAACCTTCCGGCAGTACGGACACGAAGGATAATAATATAAAACATATTCATGCATAATGATTTTTCCTGTTCCGTCCCGTTCCTACTGAATCGTTGAGGCTACTTTCAATATCAGTTTTTTAATGTTTTCCACAAAAACGTCCGGTCCTTCCTTGCAGCCGTGTTCCAGCCAGCGGATTGCGGCGGAAAGGCAGTAATCACAGGAAATATCAATCATCGTCTCCGCGGATTCCTCGTCTTCAAAACTGTCGTCAAACATGAAAACGACAATCGGCAGCATGGATTCATGAAAGTACTCGCTGAAGGAATTCTGCCCTTCTGTCCGGAGCGCGCTCTTATAAAAGTCCTGATCCTTATAAAACAGCTCCATGACCGCAACCAGAAGGTCCCAGCCCGAAGAGATCTTTTCCACGGTCACCATCGTGACAAAATCCGTATAAAAGATCCAGTTCATCAGATCATACTTATCCTTGAAATGATAATAGAAGCTCTTGCGGTTCATCCCGCAGATGTCGCAGATGTCCGTAACGCTGATCTTCTGAAAATCTTTTTCGCCCATCAGCCGCTTCATAGCCCGCGCGAGCGCGCTTTTGGTGATATTTGCATCCGGCATGTGGTTTGCTCCTTTTAATTGGCTTCGAGAGTGAAGGAAAACGCAACACCGTTCCGATAGTTCTTTGCGCTGCACTTCTGTCCCATCGCGTCCGTAATGGCCTTAACGATCGACAATCCGATCCCGCTGCCGCCGTAACTCCGGGTCCGTGCCTTATCCACTTTATAAAACTTGTTCCAGATCATGTCAAGGGACTCTTCGGGAATCGGCTCCCCGGTGTTGAACACCGTCGTCGTAACGGTTTTCCCTTCCTGCTCACAGGTTATCTCGATAATCTTCTCCCCGTCCAGATGATGGATCGCGTTCGTAATATAATTTGTAAGGATCTGCTCTGTCTTGAACTCGTCGGCCCAGACCAGTATTTTCCTGCTGCTGTCAAACCGCACTGAGGCGCCGGCCTGTTCGATCATCAGCTGGGATGCGGAAAGGACCCCCTGGATGAGCTCGGTCAGATTAAAGCAGGTCATATCCAGAGAATCATTGCCGGATTCGATCTGTTCCAGATTCATCAGCTGCATGACCAGCCGGTTCATTTTCACCGCTTCATCCACGATGACGTCCAGATACATTTCCTGGCTTTCCTTATCCATCTCCATCTCCTTGAGCCCCTCGGCATACCCCTGTATCAGGGCGATGGGGGTTTTCAGTTCATGGGATACATTGGAAAGGAATTCCCGGCGGCGTTCATCGATCTGTGTTTTCTCTTCAATATCCTTGGCCAGCCGGACGTTCGCGCTTTTCAGACCGGACATGGCTTTCTCCAGATTGTCGGACATAATGTTGAAGTTCTCGCCCAGTTTTCCGATCTCATCCTGGCCGCCGCTTAAGTATTTTGCGGAAAAGTCCAGATTGGCCATGCGCCCGGAAACCTCGGTCAGTTCCTCTACCTGGGCGGTCAGCCGCCGGGTCACCAGCGTAATCGCCAGAACGCTGACCAGTACGACGATAAAGGCGACAATCAGATAAAAACGGTTGGAGATGGAAGCCGCCATCTCAATGCTTTCCAGCGGGGACTGGAGCATGACATACCCGCCGTCATCCAGTTCACCCAGCAGCTGAAGAAGATCGGTATTGCGCCGCTCATCATGAAAACGGGAAATCGAGAAATTGGCTCCGGTCATGATCTCCCGCAGATTGTCGTCTTCCTTGTCCATGATTGCGCCGAACAGCTGAGTCGCCATCCGGTCCACATCCCGGACATTGGTCTGCAGCGGATACAGGGAGGAATCCGTTACGGTATAGTTCAGATTGTTGGCCAGGCAGAAATGGGCCACCTGATCCATATCGGCGTCCGGGCTGCTGATCATGGCAAAGCACTCGATCAGTGCCTGCCGTTTTTCCCGTTCGTAAAAATCATCGAACAGGAACCAGTGCACCAGCCCGATGATCAGCATTGCTGCCGCGACAATGATAATGAAAATGATATTGATCTTTTTACGGATAGAGGTTCTCATCTTCAGGCCTCGAATT
>CADBNG010000161.1 GCA_902795985.1 uncultured Lachnospiraceae bacterium | reverse complement strand
TCGATATCCCGGCGTTCGACCTCTTTGATCATCATATTCTTGAAATTTCGCAGATCCGGTTTATCGATATCGGTATCGGTGAAGAACAAAAGGCCTCCGAGCCCGCCGCTCTTTTCCGCAAGGATGACCTCATGTCCGCGGTCGCAGGCCGTAATAGCCGCCTGCAGCCCCGCTATCCCTCCGCCGATGATCAGCACGCGTTTTTTCTTCTCCGCGGGCGGAATCTTCAGGGGATCAAAAGGAAGATTCGCAAGGGGATTCAGTGTACAGGCTCCGACGTGTTTGGCCAGATCTTCACTTCCGAACGGGATGTCGGTATAGCCTTCTTCCGGAGATCCCGGGAAGCATTTGAAGCAGCGCAGGCAGCGGCGGATACGGTCCGCCTCTCCGTTTTTCGTTTTATTCACCAGTTCCGGGTCCGCCAGGCTCTGACGGCCGAGCACGATATAATCCGCTTCGCCCTTCTCGAGGATTTCCTCCATCAGTTCCGGGGAATTGATGCCGCCGACCACGCCGACGGGAAGAGAGGTGTATTTTTTCACTTCGGCCGAGATCGCCGCATTGACTCCGTGAGGAACGTACATGGAGGAGAACTGATGGGTCGTGACCGCATCATAATAGATCCCGGCAGAGACCTGGATCAGGTCGACAAGTCCTTCGACCATATGCGCGAAACGGCCGGTCTCCTCCGGTGTAACGCCATGGCGTTCATCGGTATAACCGTCGTCGCCTGTGATACGGAACTCGATGATGAAATCCTTGCCCATGGCTTCCCGGATCGCTTTGAGAATCTGAATCGGGAAACGGGCGCGGTTCTCCAACGGGCCGCCGTATTCGTCCGTCCGTTTGTTGTATGCCGATGAAAGGAACTGCGTGAACAGGAACCCGTGGCCGCCATGAATGACGACGCCGTCAAAACCGGCGCGTTTTACGAACTTCGCTGCCGTGACAAAATCCCCGGCGACCCGGTCCATGTCCTCCGGGGTCATGGCGCGAACCTTTACTCCGCTGGGACGGACTTCATCGACCGGTCCGATGGCTTCCTGTGTTTCGTCAAAAGGCATTTTTTCCGCGCCGGGATGGCAGATCTCGCACAGCGCGATGGCACCGTGGCGATGAATCCTGCGGGCATATTCGCCGACCCGCTGCTGTGCGCAGCTTCCTTCCTCCGTAAAATCCACCGGAGGAAGGGGGATGCGGATCGCGTCAGTAAAATTAATATCCAGTTCTCCCACGCTGACCATGGCGTCGCCGCCCCGGGCGGGAGCCTCCAATTTCCGGAAGGATTTTTCTCCAGCCTGCGGATCGCAGGCGATCAGGGCAAACGCCATCGGCGCGCAGGCGACACGGTTCTTCATCGTATAGGCGTCATTGATTTTAAGCGGTTCAAATAATCTGGAGTACGGACTCATTTTTCATCCTCCTGTCGGAACAGTCCTGATTCGGTCAAAGATCAAGAGAACAGGGAACGGTGCGGCCGCCCCCTGTTCTTTCGGTTAACAGATCCGGGCTCTTTATCCGCGCAGGCCGAGGATCTCCCTTGCTTCGTCCGGTGTCGCGGGTTCGTTTCCGAATTCCCGGACGACTCGCACCGCCCTTGCCACAAGCTCTTCATTGCTCGCTGCCAGACGGCCTTTGGCATAAAGGACATTGTCTTCCATGCCGACCCGGACATGTCCGCCCATCGCGATTCCGGCGTAAAGGATCTCCATTGCGGAGTGTCCCACTCCAAAGCAGCTCCACGTCGATCCGGGGCAGAGACTGTCCATCGTCTCTTTCATAAACACGAGGTTCTTCGTGCTCCCGGGAATTCCGTTCGCGCATCCCATGCAGAACTGGAAATGAAGCGGGGCTTTCAACACGCCCTTTTTCAGGTAATAAGCGGCGTTGGCGATCATTCCCGGATCAAACGCTTCAATCTCGGGTTTTACGCCCCATTCCTGCATGTTCCTTCCCAGCTCTTCCAGGAACTGGGGCGAATTGATGAACAGTCCCGAATGCAGCCAGTTCATGCTTCCGCAGTCGTAAGAGGCCATTTCCGGACGGAGTTCCTTCAGATGGATCTGACGGGTATCGTCTGTCGCAAAAAGGTCTCCGGAAGTCGTAAAGTTCAGAACGATATTGCAGTCCGGATGGTTCTTTCTTAAGCATTCCACCGTCTCGGCAAACTTGTTCTTATCCATTGTTCCGTTGCCCTCGTCATCCCTCATGTGAAGATGCGCAACGGCCGCTCCTGCCAGGTAGCAGCTGTAAATGTCTTCCGCGATCTCATCGGGATTCATGGGCACGTTGGGATTGTTCTCTTTTTTGGGCCAGGCGCCGGTCGGCGCAACGGTAATAATCGTTTTCTTAGCCATATCATTCACCTTTATTGCGTGCGAAAAGCTTTCTGATGTACTCCAGGGCGCTGTCTCCGTTGCCTTCCGGGAAACCGTAACCGGTTCCGCCGTAAGCATAGGTGCGGTCCGGAACATCCGGATCAATGTCTTCTTCGTTGACTTCCGCCGCGACACGGGCCATGCTGCCGTCGCCTAAATACCAGCGGAGCGGGAAGCAGTTGAAACGGAAGAATTTGCCCGGTTTGATCTTGTCCAGATCACCGCCCAGGTTCTCAACGCCGACGATGCCGTGTCCCAGCATGGTCTTATGGCAGGGTTCCCAGGTTCCCCAGCAGCCTACGCTCTCCAGCTCGCCGTACATCTCGTCATAGGCCTTCTGGCCGAAGATCCGGATGTACTCGAACTTATCAAATTTCGCGTAAGCTTCTTCTCCGAACAGCATCTTATACTCTTCCGTAATGGGGTTGCCGGTCTGTCCGAGCAGGTTCATCCGGGTCATGCCGTTGTTGCCCATGGCGGTGTGAAGCGGATGATCCAGCGCCTGGGAATCCATCGCGACGCATTTTACGCCGTGTTTCACGAACCATTTTCCGGCTTCGACTCCGGTGCCTGCCGCATAGTGATAATAGGCCTTTGTGTCGTCAAAGAGACGGTGCATGCCGGTGTTCAGGCAGACGATCTTGTCTTTCAGCCTTCTCGGGTTCACTCCGTACTTTTTGCAGGACGCGTCCAATTCCTTGTCCGTAATCAGTCCCCAGGGCTCGATGTCGATCTTCAGCACGACGGCATCGCCGGTGTAGGCATCGATCGGCATTTCATGGGTGTAACGGGCGCGGCGTCCGTCAAATTCATACTCCATAACATGACGCGGCGCGTCGCAGTGCGTCCCGGTGTGCATGGTGCAGGTGATCTTCTGGGTCAGGACACCGCCTTTTGCCATGGTGTGCTGGTTATCAATCACGGGTTTGTCGAAATACGGCCAGCGAGGGATCTCCGCGCTGAACGGATGGGTAAGGTCGATCCATACTTTTTTGCTCATTTTGATTCCTCCTGAAATAATCATTTATTGTACAGCATCCGGATCAGGTATTCGTTCAGACCGGCGCTGCTTTGTTCGATTTGTTCCTTTGTCCAGGTGAAGAAGCCTTCTCCTGTTTTAAACCCGATTTTCCCTTCATCCAGTTTCTCTTTCAGGATCGGGGAAGGTTCATGCGAATCCTCCAGATCGGGGAAAATATAATCATGGATACTCCAGGTCAGGTCGGTTCCGACCATGTCGATGTTTTCCATCGGCCCCAGATGCGGAAGTCGTAATCCGAAGGAATAACGGACGGCTTCATCCACTGTGGCCGCGTCTGCGATACCGTGTTCAACAATGGAGACCGCCTCCCGCCACAGCGCATGCTGCATCCGGTTGGCAATAAATCCGGGAACGTCTTTTTTGCAGAGTACCGGTTTCTTGCCGGCAGCCTTCAGTACCGCCATAACACATTCGGCCGTTTCGTCACTTGTCGCATCGGACCGGACCACCTCTACCAGGGGGATCAGATGCCCCGGGTTCCAGAAATGGGTCCCGACAAAGCGCTCCCTGTACTGAAGATCCCTGCTGATCTGGGAAGGGCTCATGACCGAAGTGTTCGTGCAGAAGATCGTATCCTTCCGGCAGTGCGCCTCCAACATCGCGAACGTTTCCCGCTTCAGATCCATGTTTTCGAATACGGCTTCAACGACAAGATCCGCTTCGGCAAAAAAGCTGCTTTCGGGATCGTCGGTAAAACGGATGCGGGAGATCCTTGCATCCAGTTCTTCCTGCGTCATGACGCCGTGCTCAACCAGCTGCCGCGCGATCGTTCCGATGCCTTCCTTCAGATCCACGGGCCGGATATCATAGACCGTAATGTCGAAATCCGGATTGGAGGAGAACACAAACGCGATGCTCTTTCCCATCATCCCGCCGCCGGCGATCAGGATCCGTTTTATCTGTTCCGCTTTCATGCAAGGCCTCCTTTATCAGCAGGTAAGATATCCGCCCGAGCAGTCGCAGTTCGCTCCGGTAATAAAATCGGAAGCCGCGGAGGAAAGGAACAGCGCGTAACCTACGAAATCCGACGGTTCCGCAAGACGTCCGATGGGCTCTCTCTTCATGAAGTTCTGATAAACCGGGCTTTCGGGATC